>JAYUKK010000027.1:0-5526 GCA_043764515.1 Microbacterium sp. | reverse complement strand
TCGGTCGTGAGCTGACTCGGGGCCTCGGTGCCGGTGCCGATCCAGAGGTTGGGCGACGCGCGGCGGAAGACCACGCCGAAGAGATCGAAGAAGCCCTCGCGGGCGCCGATATGGTCTTCGTGACCGCGGGCGAGGGTGGCGGTACCGGAACGGGGGGAGCCCCCGTTGTGGCGCGCATCGCCAAGTCGATCGGAGCCCTCACGATCGGTGTCGTCACCAAGCCCTTCGGTTTCGAGGGGAAGCGCCGCCAGGCGCAAGCCGACCTGGGCGTCGCGCAGCTGAAGAACGAGGTCGACACGCTCATCGTCGTGCCGAATGATCGTCTGCTCGAGATCAGTGACCGTGGCATTTCGATGCTCGAAGCCTTCGCGACGGCCGATCAGGTGCTGCTTGCCGGCGTGCAGGGCATCACCGACCTCATCACCACTCCCGGCTTGATCAACCTCGACTTCGCTGACGTCAAGAGCGTCATGCAAGGCGCGGGCTCGGCTCTCATGGGAATTGGCTCGGCGCGGGGCGCAGATCGCGCGATCAAGGCTGCAGAGCTCGCGGTCGCGAGCCCATTGCTCGAGGCGAGCATCGATGGCGCGCACGGCGTGTTGCTCTCGATCCAAGGCGGATCAAACCTTGGCATCTTCGAGATCAATGATGCCGCGAGGCTCGTTCAAGAGGCCGTGCACCCCGAAGCGAACATCATCTTCGGCGCCGTCATCGACGACACCCTCGGGGATGAAGTGCGGGTGACCGTGATCGCAGCCGGCTTCGACGGCGGAGAGCCGACCGTGGTGCATCGTGATCGTCGTGCGAGCTACCAGGCAACTGATGGACTGGCCCCCGCCGTGACCGCACCCGCTGCCGGAAACCCCGCGAGCCTTGCTGAGCGCACCTGGGGCGACGACGGCGGTTTGGCGGCGACCGCGCCGATCGACCCGCTCGAGGTCGCGGACGATGACGACCTCGACATCCCCGACTTCCTGCGCTGAGAATGAGCTCCGAGATCGCTGAACGGCACGCGCGCATCGAGGCCGCAATCGCGGAGGCGTGCCGTGCTGCGCATCGACCGAGAAGTGACGTGACCCTCATTGTCGTCACCAAGTTTCACCCCGCGTCGCTTATTCGCGATCTCGCCGCCCTGGGCGTGCGCGACGTGGGCGAAAATCGTCATCAGGATGCTGCGCCAAAGGCGGCGCAACTCTCCGATCTTCCGCTCACCTGGCACTTCGTCGGGCAACTGCAGTCGAACAAGGCGCGCGCAGTCGCGGAGTATGCGCGCGTGATCCACTCGGTCGACCGCGACTCGCTCGTGACCGCTCTCGCGCGGGTCGAACGGCCGCTCGATGTCTTTCTCGAGGTCAACCTCACCGACGATCCGGGGAGGGGCGGTGTTGAGCCTGCTGAGCTTCTGGCGTTGGCCGACCGGGTGCTCGAGCATCCGTCGCTCACGCTGCGCGGCGTGATGGCGGTGGCACCTGTTGGTGATGAACCGCGCTCGGTGTTCGCCCGAGTGCGAGAACTCTCGGAGCGGTTGCGAACAGTCGCTCCGCATGCCATCGATATCTCTGCGGGAATGTCGGGCGACTTCGCCGAGGCGATCGCGGAAGGAGCGACACACCTCCGCATCGGGGCCGCAATCACGGGAAAACGGCCCGACGGCCCTTAACCTGGCGAGTGCCACGAACGGTTAGGACGATCACATGAGCAATCCCCTGCGCAAGACCATGGTGTACCTGGGCCTCGCTGATGAAGAGGTCGAGTACGACCAGCACCCCGCTGCCCCTGCGGCATCTGCGCCTGCCGGCGCTGTCGCGGCGCAGCGTGCTCCGGTGACCCCGCTGCGGCGTGCCGCACCGGTTCGTCAGGCAGCGCCGTCAGACATGAACGAAATCCTCACGGTCCACCCTCGGGCCTACAAAGACGCACAGGTGATCGCCGAGAGCTTCCGTGAGGGCATTCCGGTGATCATCAACCTGTCGCAGATGTCGGAAAGCGAAGCGCGTCGGCTTGTCGACTTCGCGAGCGGTTTGTCGCAGGGTCTGTACGGCCGCATCGAGCGCGTCACCAGCAAGGTTTTCTTGTTGTCGCCCGCGCACGTGGCGACGAGCGGCGACGCTGCTGACATCGAGCCCGATGTCGATGCGTCGTTCATGCAACGCGACTAATCAGCACGTCGCGCGGCCGCACGAGGCGACGCCCGTGATGCGTGCGGGTTCTCATGAGAACCTGAGAGACTAGGGGCGTGACGCTCGTCTTCTCGATCATTTTGTCGGTCATCTACGTGGCCCTCTTGATCGTTCTCATCGCAATGTGGGTCCGCTTCGTGTTCGACTGGGTGCAGGTGCTCAATCCAGCGTTTCGCCCGCGCGGAATCGTGGTGCTGCTCGCTGAGACGAGTTACACGATTACCGATCCGCCCCTCAAGGCAGTTCGTCGCGTCATCCCTCCACTGCAGCTCGGCTCCATTCGACTCGATCTGGCGTGGACGATTGTCCTCATCGTTCTGCTCATTCTGATGTCTCTCGTTAGCGCCTAATTCCCGCCAGATTCCTGGCTCGCATGCCCCTTTGCGGGGTACGCTTCCTGATACGGAAGTGACGTATGTGACAAGTTGTTGCTAGCGTTACCCCATCGTTATTCAACCGCTCCAGAAAGTTTCGAGGTGACGCGCATGGCTCTCACGCCCGAAGATGTCGTCAACAAGCGCTTCCAATCGACCAAGTTCCGCGAGGGCTACGACCAAGATGAGGTCGATGACTTCCTCGACGAGATCGTGGTCGAGCTGCGTCGACTGACCCAAGAGAACGACGAGCTGCGCCAGCGACTCGTTGCCGCTGATGCCCGCATGGCAGAAATGCAGCGCGGTGGTGCCCCGATGCAGATGGAGGCTCCGGCCCCCGCGGCTGCTCCGGCTCCGATGCCGTTCCCCGTCGCCGAGGCACCGGCTATGCCGGGCGCTGAGCCGGGCGTCGACACCAACAACCTTCTTCAGCTGGCGCGTCGCCTTCATGAAGAGCACGTGCGCGAGGGCCTCGCCAAGAAAGACCAGATCATTGCGGAAGGTCAAGCAGAGGCCGCGCGCATCGTTGCTGAGGCGACAAGCTCGCAGCAGGGGCAGCTGCAGTCGCTGGAACGCGAGCGTCTCGCGTTGCAGCAGCGTGTTGACGAACTCCGCACGTTCGAGCGTGAGTACCGCCAGCAGTTGCGCACCTACATTCAAACCCAGCTGACCGAACTGGAGGGAGCGGCCCAGCCCGCCGCGGCAGCGCCTGCGGCGACAGTCGGGTCGGCTCCGACCGGTGGCGCGCAGGCGTACGCCTCCGCTCCTGGCTACGGCGCCGAGCAGGGGTACCCCGCCTCCGCTCCTGGCTACCCCGCTACGGCAGCGCCCGCACAGGGCTACCCCGCTCCGCAGTCGCCGCCGCCCGGGCAGTTCCCGGGCTACGGCTCCTGAGCCGCAGCATCCGATTCGACCGCTCGGTCGGCAAGGACTCGAGGGAGCGCGACAGTGACTGAGTCGCGCTCCCTTCCTGTGCCGCCAGGACGCGCCGGAGAGCGAGTGGATGTCGCGCTCGCGACATTGCTCGGATTCTCCCGAACGCAAGCGGCAGACATCGCCGACGCCGGGGGAGTAACCCTCGATGGAAAGCTCGTCGGTAAGTCTGACCGCGTCGTCGCCGACGCCTGGCTTGAGGTGACCTGGCAGCCACGGCGTGAGGTGCGCATCGAGCCGATTCCCGTGCACGATCTCGGCATCGTGCACGACGATGATGACCTCGTGGTGGTGGACAAGCCGGTCGGCGTTGCTGCGCACCCGTCGGCAGGCTGGGATGGTCCGACCGTCATTGGCGCTCTCGCGGCGGCTGGCTACCGCGTCGCCACGTCGGGCCCGGCCGAGCGTGCGGGCGTCGTGCATCGGCTGGACGCCGGCACGAGCGGACTCATGGTCGTCGCCAAGTCGGAGGGCGCGTACCGCGAGCTCAAGCGGCAGTTTCACGATCGCGAGGTCACGAAGATCTATCACGCGATTGTGCAGGGGCACCCGGATCCGCTGTCGGGCACAATCGATGCGCCCATCGGACGACACCCCGGCAGCGCCTGGAAGTTCGCGGTCGTCGCCGGCGGCAAGCCGTCCGTGACTCACTACGACACGATCGAAGCGTTCCCGGCCGCCTCGCTGATCGAGGTGCATCTTGAGACTGGCCGCACGCATCAGATCCGGGTGCACATGGCGGCGCAGCGGCATCCGTGTGTGGGCGATGCAATGTACGGCGCTGATCCGACGCTGAGTGCGCGACTGGGCCTTGAGCGTCAGTGGTTGCATGCCATGCGGCTCGGGTTTCGGCATCCGTCGACGGGCGAATGGAACGAGTTCACGTCGACCTACCCGGCCGACCTCCAACACGCTCTTGACGTCTTGCAAGGCGCGTGACGGCCGCAGGCCCGGTGCCTGATGACGACCTAGACTGAGGGTCCAGTGCGACCCGTCGGAGGCCCCGTGACCACTCGAGCAGACTCGTTCGTCCACCTCCACGTGCACAGCGAATACTCGATGCTCGACGGCGCTGCCCGTGTCAAGCCCCTGATCGAGGAGGCTGTGGCGCAAGGGATGCCCGCGATTGCCGTCACCGACCATGGCAACATGTTCGGTGCTTTCGACTTCTGGAAGACCGCGACGGATGCGGGCATCAAGCCCATCATCGGTATCGAGGCATACCTCACTCCGGGCACCCATCGCACGGAAAAAACCCGCGTGAAGTGGGGAGTCGGCGGCGAAGACGATGTGTCGGGGGCCGGGGCGTACACCCACCTCACCATGCTTGCCGCCTCGACCACCGGCATGCACAACCTCTTCCGCATGGCCTCACTCGCCTCGATCGAGGGCTACTACTTCAAGCCCCGTATGGACCGTGAGCTACTGAACCGCTATTCCGAGGGTGTCATCGCGACGACCGGCTGCGTGAGTGGCGAAGTGCAGACGCGCTTGAGACTTGGCGACTATGACAAAGCCCGAGAAGCTGCGGCGGAGTTCCGCGACATCTTCGGAGCCGAGAACTACTTCGTCGAGATCATGGATCACGGCCTGGGCATCGAGCGCCGCACCATGACCGAGCTCATCCGTCTCGCGAAAGACCTCGGGCTGCCACTCGTCGCCACCAATGACCTGCACTACACGCACGCGGGTGACGCGGGCTCGCACGCCGCGTTGCTGTGCGTGCAGTCCGGCAGCACGCTCGACGACCCCAATCGCTTCAAGTTCGACGCCGACGAGTTCTACCTCAAGACGCCCGCTCAGATGCGCGATCTGTTCCGCGACTACCCCGAGGCCTGCGACAACACACTCCTGATCGCCGAGCGCGTCGATGTCGCGTTCAACACCTCGGCGAACTACATGCCCCACTATCCGGTTCCCGAGGGCGAGACCGAGAACACGTGGTTCATTCAGGAGGTTGAGCGCGGTCTCGCGGTTCGGTATCCCACTGGGATTCCGGATGCTGTGCGCGCGCGTGCCGAATACGAGATCGGCGTCAT
>JAYUKK010000026.1:0-1673 GCA_043764515.1 Microbacterium sp. | reverse complement strand
GGTCGCTGCGGATCGACTGCACGACGTTTACGTCGGTGAGCGTCGTGGTGTCGCCGATCTCGCGCCCCTCGGCGATGTCTTGCAGCAGGCGGCGCATGATCTTGCCCGAGCGCGTCTTGGGCAGTTCGGCGACCACAAAGATTTCGCGCGGCCGGGCAATGGCCCCGATCTGTTCGGTGACGTGCGCCCGCAGCAGGACGCTTGCCTCCGTCGCCGTGACGGAGGCAGCCTTCTTGGCGCGCAAGATGACGAATGCCACGACGGCCTGACCGGTCGTCTCATCGCTCGCGCCCACGACCGCAGCTTCGGCCACGATCGGGTGCGAGACGAGAGCCGACTCGATCTCCATCGTCGAGAGCCGGTGGCCTGAGACATTCATGACGTCGTCAACCCGGCCCAAGAGCTGCACGTCGCCGTCGGCGTCGAGGTGCGCGCCGTCGCCCGCGAAGTAGAGCGGGCCGTGGGGAGCCCCGGCAAACTTCGACCAGTAGGTGTCGACAAAACGATCGGGGTCGCCCCAAATGCCGCGCAGCATGCTGGGCCACGGTTCCGTAACCACGAGCAGACCGCCGGCCTCTTTGCCCACGTGCACGCCCTCGTCGTCGAGCACGTCGACGCTGATGCCCGGAATCGGCACTTGCGCCGAGCCTGGCTTCGTCACGGTGATGCCGGGCAGGGCGCTGATCATGATCGCGCCCGTCTCGGTCTGCCACCAGGTGTCGACGATGGGCGTCGTGCCGCCGCCGATGATGTCGCGGTACCAGACCCAGGCCTCGGGGTTGATGGGCTCGCCGACCGAGCCGAGCACGCGCAGGCTCGAGAGATCGAACGACTGCGGAATCTCGCGGCCAAGCTTCATGAACGAACGAATCGCGGTGGGCGCCGTGTAAAACTGCGTGACCCCGTACTTCTGGATGATCTCCCACCAGCGGCCGGCGTGCGGGGTATCGGGCGTTCCCTCGTAGAGCACTTGCGTAGCGCCGTTGGCCATCGGGCCGTAGACGACGTAGCTGTGGCCGGTGATCCAGCCCACGTCTGCTGTGCACCAGTAGACGTCGGTCTCGGGCTGCAGATCGAAGACGTTCTTGTGCGTGAACGCCGCTTGCGTGAGGTAGCCGCCACTCGTGTGCAGAATGCCCTTGGGCTTACCGGTCGTGCCGCTCGTGTAGAGGATGAAGAGCGGGTTCTCGGCCTCGAAGCCCTCCGCCTCGTGTTCATCGCTCACGCCCTCGAGCTGCTCGTGCCACCACAGGTCGCGCCCGGCAGTCCACTCGACCTCGTTCTCGCCGCGTCGCACGACGAGCACGCGTTCCACGTTCGACTCGGCGGCCGCGAGGCCCGCGTCGACAGCGTTCTTGAGCGGGAAAACCCGACCCTTGCGCCAGCCGCCGTCGGCGGTGATGACGAGCTTGGCATCGGCATCCTCGACCCGGGCTCGGATGCTCTCGGCACTGAACCCGCCGAAAATGACCGAGTGAATCGCGCCGAGGCGTGCGATGGCGAGCATGGCGATGACGGCTTCGGGAATCACCGGCAGATAGATGGCCACGCGGTCGCCCTGGCCGATACCGAGGCCCGCGAGCATGTTGGCCGCGCGCTTGACCTCGCGCATGAGTTCAGCGTAGGTGAGCGTGCGAGTGTCGCCGGGCTCACCCTCCCAGTGGAAGGCGACG
>JAYUKK010000025.1:0-5533 GCA_043764515.1 Microbacterium sp. | reverse complement strand
GGGCTCGGTCGACCGCCGCGGCGACGATCTCAGCGGTGATGATCGGATGCTCGCCCGCTGACACTCCCTCCGCGAGCCCCTCGGCCACGGCCGACTGTGCCGCGGCTTCCAGAGCCGTCAACGCTCGGCGCGCATCGCCCGAGGCAAGCCGAACAATCGCCTCGCGCGCCGCAGGATCGAGCACCACCGAGCCGGAGAGCCCGCGCGGGTCGACGACCGCCCGGTCGACCAGCACGCCTAGATCATCGTCACTCAACGCCTCAAGCGTGAGCAGCAAACTGCGGCTCAACAAGGGCGCAATCACCGAGAACGAGGGGTTCTCGGTCGTCGCCGCGATGAGAATCACCCACCCGTTCTCGACACCGGGAAGCAGCGCGTCTTGCTGTGCTTTCGTGAAGCGATGGATCTCATCGAGAAAGAGCACCGTCGAGGTTCCGTAAAGGTCGCGGTCAGCCAGTGCACGCTCCATCACTTCGCGCACGTCTTTCACTCCCGCCGTCACGGCGGAGAGTTCGACAAAGCGACGGCCACTCGAGCGCGCGATCGCTTGCGCCAGCGTCGTCTTGCCCGTACCCGGCGGGCCCCACAGGATCACCGAGACAGCGCTCGGCGCGCGGCCGGCATCGTCGCTGGCGAGGCTCACGAGAGGAGATCCGACGCGCAACAGATGCCGCTGACCGGCAACCTCATCGAGGCGCGTTGGCCGCATGCGAACCGCGAGAGGAACCGCGGACGAGCCGAGGCCCGGCTGAGCATCCATGCCCTCAGGCTACTGGCCTTCGCTGACCCACCTTCTGAGTCGAGCAGGGGTGACGGGCGCTCGGCTAGAGTTCTCTGCGGCGCGGGCCGCACAAACGCCCCCCGCAGCCAGATGGAGGAGCAGTGGCAGCCGCATCGGCCAACAACCGTGAAGCGCAGGATCGTCTGCGTCGCTACCAGGCACGACAGACCGTGCACGAGTCGAAGATCGCGCGACGCAAGCGCGACAACCTCATCGCGGTGCTGGCGATCGTCGTCGTCGGTGCCCTCGCGGCGACCGCGCAGATCGTCTACTTCACAGCGGGACCAGGAACCCCTGAGCCGGTTCCGAGCGCGAGCGCCTCGCCCTCCCCCACGGCCGCCGCCGCTCCCGACCCGGCCGTGAGCGAATCACGCACCTGGACGGGCACGATGACGCTCAACGGTGCCCTCGAGCTGGAGTACGAACTGGACGGCGCGGCCGCTCCGCAAGCCGTCGCCTCATTCGTCACGCTCACGCAAGACGGCTTCTTCGACGGTCTCGCCTGCCACCGACTCACCACCGAAGGCATCTTCGTGCTGCAGTGTGGCGACCCGAATGGTGACGGCACGGGCGGCCCCGACTACCGCTTCGGGCCGATTGAGAACGCACCGCTCGACAACGTGTACACGACTGGCGTGATCGCCATGGCCCGCCAGGGTGGCGACGGCGCCAGCATGGGCAGCCAGTTCTTCATCGTCTACGACGACTCGATCATCCCGTCGGATGCTGCGGGTGGCTACACGATTATGGGACGGATCACGAGCGGTCTGGATGCCCTCATCACCGACGTCGTCGCTGCCGGTGTTGACGGCGGCGGCGCCGACGGCCCCCCGGCCGCTCCCGCGGTTCTGACGGGCATCACGATCCAATAGCAATCCGCGCAGAGGGCGGTTGCACCCGGTCCCCTGTGCTGACCGTGCACTACGCTGAAAAACCGCGCGATGACAGTCGTGCGCGTGCGCACTCGATGAGGATGAAGCAGACGTGGCAGCCAACGAGAACAGCCCCTGGGGCCGGGTCGACGAGACCGGAACGGTGTACGTCACCGACCGTGGAGTCGAACGCGCCGTCGGACAGTACCCCGACGGCACCTCGGAAGAGGCGCTTGCCTACTTCACCCGCAAGTTCGTCGAACTCGAGGGCCAAGTGCGTTTGCTTGAGCAGCGCGCCAAAGCCGGCGCGCCCGCCAGCGACGTCACGAAAACGGTCGCATCGTTGACCACCGCTCTCGAGAGCCCCTCAGCTGTCGGTGACCTCGAGTCTCTACGCGCGCGCGTCGGGGCTCTCACGGAAACGGTTGAGAAGCTCACCGAAGAGCAGAAGGCCGAGGCAGACGCGGTTACGGAGGCTGCGCTTGCCGAACGCACCACGATCGTCGAAGCTGCGGAAGCCCTCGCGGCGAAAGACCCGCAGTCCATCCAGTGGAAGCAAATGTCCACATCACTCGACGAGCTTTTCGCGAAGTGGAAAGACCACCAACAGAACGGTCCGCGTCTTCCGAAGAAGGCCGCCGACGACCTCTGGAAGCGATTCCGCGCGGCGCGCACGACAGTCGAGAGCAACCGCCGGGCATTCTTCGCTGGCCTTGACTCTGAGCACAAGGAAGTTCGCACACGCAAGCAAGAACTCATCGACAAGGCCGTCGCCCTTGCTTCGCAAGGAACCGCCGCAATCCCCACCTACCGGCGCTTGCTCGACGAGTGGAAACTCGCGGGCCGAGCCGGAAAGAAGATCGACGACTCACTCTGGGCGCAGTTCAAGGCGGCCGGCGATGCACTGTACGCGGCTAAGGCCGAGGTCGATGCGCGCGAGAACGAAGAGTTCGCGGGCAACCTGACGGTCAAGCTTGCGTTGCTCGACGAAGCCGCTCCGTTGCTCGCCGCGACCGATCGCGCGCAGGCCCGCGCCACACTGTCGAACATCCAGCGAAAGTGGGATGCGGCGGGCAAGGTGCCCCGCGACCACGTCAAGTCGGTCGAAGACCGTATGCGTCAGATCGAACTGGCCGTCAAAAAGCTCGAGGAAGAGCACTGGAATCGCTCCGACCCCGAGAAGAAGGCTCGCTCCGAGGGCCTTGCAGCACAACTCGAGCAGGCAATCGCCGGGCTTGAGGCCGACCTCGCCGCTGCGACTGCGGCGAAGGACGCCACGCGCATCGCCACCGTCACCGAGGCGCTCGAAGCCCGTCGTGCATGGCTAGGCGCTGTCGACCGCTAGTCGATTCTCCACAGATTGACCGTAACGCTGCATGTGCGGGGTGGTGCGGGGCACACTCCCCCGCATGCCCTCATCGCACTCTGTCTATGTCGCCGACCACCGTCTCTCGTCGAGCGAGTTGCAGTGTGCGGTGCTCGATGGTGAGCTCGTTGCTCTGGGCGAGGGGTTCTTGCCGATCGACGCACCTGAGACCGCACACGCTCGGGCCGCGTCGCTTGCGCCGCTCGTCATTGACTCGCGAGTGATCATCTCTGATCGCAGCGCCGCGTGGGTATGGGGCTGGGGGCCGATGCCGCGTACTGTCGCGACCTGCGTGTCGATCGCTGCGCGCATCCCGTCTCCCGATCGGCGACGGCTGCGCGCTCGAGAGGTCGTGATCGGCGATGCCGAGCAGATCGCGCTCGGAGACGTTGCCTCACTTGTCCCGTGCGAACCCTGGTCGACCTCGCACGACACGATCACGGCGACGACCTCGTCGTGGTGCTCGCCCGCGGTATCCGAATCCACCGCGTCGACACCCAGCAGCTCGTCGCGGCACTGGCGGGCCGCACGAACCTGTCGTTCGTGCGCACAGCGCGTCAGCGCCTCCATGAGGCATCAGAAGCCGCCGCTCGGCACGAACTCACTGCCGGCATCAGCAATTCGGCTCAGCCGTTGCTGACTCGGTAGACGTCGTAGACGGCATCGATTCGTCGAACGGCGTTGAGCACCCGGTCCAGGTGCGTCACGTCGCCCATTTCGAAGACAAACCGGCTGAGCGCGAGGCGATCTTTCGACGTGCTCACGCTCGCCGACAAGATGTTGACGTGATGCTCAGACAGCACGCGAGTAACATCACTCAACAGCCCGCTCCGGTCGAGCGCCTCAACTTGAATCTGCACGAGGAACACACTCTTGGCCGTCGGAGCCCACTCGACCTCGATCATGCGATCGGGCTCGGTCAGCAACGAGGTCACGTTGCTGCAGTCCGCACGGTGCACACTCACGCCCTGGCCGCGAGTGACGAAGCCGACGATCCCGTCGCCGGGCACGGGCGTGCAACACTTCGCAAGCTTCACGAGAATGTCGGGGGCGCCCCGCACGAGCACGCCGGAGTCGCTCGTGCGAACGGGGGTGCGACCGCGCGTCGGAACACTGAATGGCTCGTCATCGCTCTCGGCCTCGACGTGAAGCGCCGCGAGGATCTTCTCAATGACCGACTGCGTCGAGACGTGCCCCTCGCCGACAGCGGCATAGAGCGACTCGACCGTCTCGTAGCGCAGTTGAGAGGCGACGTGCGCGACCGAATCTTGCGTCATCAGACGTTGGAGCGGCAGGTTCTGCTTGCGCATCGCGCGGGCGATCGCGTCTTTGCCTTGTTCGACCGCCTCGTCACGGCGTTCTTTCGTGAACCACTGGCGAATCTTCGACCGTGCTCGCGTGCTGGTCGTAAAGTTCAGCCAGTCTTGACTCGGACCCGCGTCGGGGTTCTTCGAGGTGAAGACCTCGACCGAATCACCACTGTTGAGCACGGTCTCGAGCGGTACGAGGCGCCCGTTGACCTTCGCGCCCATCGTGCGGTGCCCGACTTCAGTGTGCACGGCATAGGCGAAATCGACAGGAGTTGCCCCCGCGGGCAGGCCAATGACCTTTCCTTGCGGAGTGAAGACATAAACCTCTTTCGCGCCGATCTCGTAGCGCAAGTTGTCGAGAAATTCGGTCGGGTCACTCGTCTCTGCCTGCCAGTCAGAGATGTGTGCGAGCCAGGCCATGTCGGTATCCGAGCGCTCAGCGACCGCCTCGCCGCGGCTCGACCCCGCCATGCGCTCTTTGTACTTCCAGTGCGCGGCAACACCGAACTCGGCGCGTTGGTGCATCTCATGCGTTCTGATCTGCAACTCGACCGGGCGCCCACCGGGTCCGAATACGGTCGTGTGCAACGACTGATAAAGGTTGAACTTCGGAGTCGCGATGTAGTCCTTGAAGCGACCCGGCATGGGATTCCAGCGTGCGTGCACGGCCCCCAGCACGGCATAACAGTCGCGAATCGAGTTGACCAGAATTCGCACGCCCGTGAGGTCGTAGATCTCGTCGAAGTCGCGACCTCGGTGCACCATTTTTTGGTAAATCGAGTAGTACTGCTTGGGGCGACCCTTCACATCAGCCTTGATCTTCGAGACGCGAAGGTCGTCTTTCACGGCGTCGATGACCTGCTGCACAAAAGCCTCGCGCTCCGGCGTTCGGCTTCGCACCAGGCTCTCGATCTCGACATAGATCTTGGGCTGCAGTACGGCGAACGAGAGGTCTTCGAGCTCCCACTTGATGGTTTGGATGCCCAGCCGGTGTGCCAGCGGCGCATAAATGTCGAGCGTCTCCTGCGCCTTGCGCTGTGCTGACGCGCTTTCGACGAAACCCCAGGTGCGGGCATTGTGGAGTCGGTCGGCAAGCTTGACGATGAGCACCCGGATGTCTTTCGACATCGCGACGATCATCTTGCGGACGGTGTCGGACTGAGCGCTATCGCCGTACTTGAGCTTGTCGAGCTTGGTGACACCA
>JAYUKK010000024.1:0-5538 GCA_043764515.1 Microbacterium sp. | reverse complement strand
ACTATGTCGTGAAGCCCTTCAATCCGAAAGAGCTCGTGGCGCGCATCCGCACCCGACTGCGCCCGAGCGCGCAATCAGAGGTCGAACGCCTGCCCATTGGCGACCTGATCATCGACGTCACGGGCCACGAGGTCACGCGCGACGGAGGCTCGATTTCACTCACTCCGCTCGAGTTCGACCTGTTGCTGGCCCTGGCCATGAAGCCCAACCAGGTGTTCACGCGCGAGATGCTGCTCGAGCAAGTGTGGGGCTACCACTACAAGGCCGATACACGGCTCGTGAACGTGCACGTGCAGCGCTTGCGCGCCAAGGTCGAGCTCGATGCCGACAACCCGAGCATCGTGATGACCGTGCGTGGAGTGGGCTACCGCGCCGGCGCTGCGCGCTGAGAGCGGCGCCCCGAGCCTCATGCCTCCGTACACCTGGCGCAGCCTGGTGCACCGCGTGCGCCATCTCTGGCGCAGCTCGTTGCAGCTGCGCACGGTGGCGATCACGGTGTTTCTCTCGACCATCGCCGTCACCCTCATTAGTGGCTACATGTCGCTGAGCATCGCGACCAACCTCTATGAGGCGCGCAAGACACAGGCCATCGCCGAGGCACGGCAGGCTACGGTGACGACGCAGAGCCTGTTCGACAGTTCGGTCGCGGCCGACGGAACGATCGACGTCGAAGCCGTGAATCAAACAGCGGTCACCACAATCCGTAGCGTGGCATCGAGCCCTGGCGGCACCCAGTTCGCCATTCTCCGCACGCCAGGTCAGACCACCTCCGTGACCATGACCCCCAGAATCACCGGCGGCCTCGACGAGACGGTTATCACCGAAGAACTGCGCGAGCAGGTGTCGACGAGCAACGGTCTGCTCTACACGCAAGCAGTCGCGATTGAGAGCGACGTGGGCGCTGACCCCGGCCTCGTCGTGGGCAGTGTCTTTGAGGTGCCGACCGCGGGTCAGTACGAGCTCTACCTGGTCTACAACGTGCGCGACGTGCAGCTAACCCTCGACTTTGTGCAGCAGACCCTCATCATCGGCTCACTGCTGCTCGTGGCAACGATCGGTCTTGTGACGTACCTCGTCACACGCCTCGCCATCAACCCCGTTCGCGTCGCCGCCGAGACGGCGGAAAAGCTCGCCGACGGTCAGCTCGAAGAGCGCATCCCCGTCAAGGGCGAAGACGTCATCGCCACGCTCGGCCGCTCGTTCAACCGCATGGCCGACAGCCTGCAACGTCAGATCACGCAGCTTGCCGCGCTCTCACGCGTGCAGCAACGCTTCGTGAGCGACGTCAGCCACGAGTTGCGCACGCCCCTCACCACCATCCGCCTCGCGGGCGACGTACTCTACGAGCAGCGCGACCAGTTCAACCCCACGACGGCGCGCACCGCAGAGCTTTTGCACACCCAGGTTGACCGCTTCGAAGTCATGCTCGCCGACTTGCTCGAGATGAGCCGCTACGACGCGGGGGCCGTCGAACTCGACACCGAGCCGACGAACCTTGTGCGTCTCGTCGAAGAATCGCTCGAAGCCATCCGCCCCCTCGCGGTCGAGAAGGGTAGTGAGCTCCGCCTCGTGGCCCCCGGCGGCTACTTCGAGGCCGAGGTCGAGTCGCGCCGCATCCGTCGCATTTTGCAGAACCTGCTGGGCAACGCTGTCGACCACGGCGAAGGTCGGCCCATCGTCGTCTACGTCGACAGTGACCGTGATGCCGTGGCGATCGCCGTGCGCGATTACGGCGTGGGAATGGATGCTGCCCAACTCGAGCGCGTATTCGACCGGTTCTGGCGTGCCGACCCGTCGCGCCAACGCAGCACGGGGGGCACCGGTCTCGGCCTCGCGATTGCGACGGAAGACGCCCAACTGCACGGCGGCAACATCGACGTGTGGTCGGTTCCCGGCGAAGGCACGTGTTTTCGCGTGACGCTGCCCCGCGAGGGCGGGTCGATCGTCGACCACTCGCCGATCGAGCTTCCTCCGGTTGAGCCGGTCGACCCCGCGCTCGAGATCACCGGGGGTGGTCGCGATGCGTGATGTCCGCGTGCCCGCGCTCGCGCGCGTTCGTCGTCGCTTCGCGGCCCTCGCCCTCGTGCCGGCCCTCCTGCTCTCGGCCTGCGTCTCGGTTCCGTTCTCGGGCGGCGTCGAGCTCGGCGGAGACCTCGACACGGGTGTGGCCGTCGACTTCGACTTCTTGCCCTCGGGCCCGAGCCCGGGCGCTACGCCCGAAGAGATCTTGCGCGACTTCTTAGCGGCGACGACGGCGGCACAGAACAACTACCGCATCGCGCGGTCGTACCTCGCAGACGAGATCGCGGATGTCTGGAACCCCTATGCGAGCACGCTTGTCCGCGCGCGCGAAGGCACGGTCGAGCAGGTTGACGAGACCACCCTCACCTATAGCGTTCCCATCGTCGCGTCAGTCGACGCGGTCGGTCGCTACTCGGTCGCGAGCGACACGGCGACGCAGACGCTGCCCGCGTTCCGCTTCGTGCAAGAAGAGGGGGAGTGGCGCATTGCCGAGCTCGGCGACGGCATCCTCATCTCACAGCAGGCTTTTCCGAGCGCGTTCAGCCAGCACACGCTTTTTTACTGGGATGCCGCGTTCCGCAACCTTGTGCCCGACCTGCGGTGGTTCCCCTCGCGGTCAGAAGTCGCCACCCGAATCGTGAATGCGATGCTCGACCAGCCGACGAGCTGGCTCGCGCAGGGCGCGACGGTCTCGGCCATTCCTGAGGGCACCAAACTCGCCCTCGCGCCGGTCACCGTCGATGCCGGAATCGCGCAAATCGACCTGACCAGCGAAGTGCTCTCGCTCACCGATCTTGAGCGTCAGCGTGTGCGGCTTCAGCTTGCGGCGAGCCTGCGGGCCGTGAGCGGCGTCGTCGGCGTGCAGATCACGGTTGACCAGAACGCCGTGAGCATTCCGGAGTGGACAGCGGGCCCACCCGACATCGTGCCGCAGGTCGACCCGCGCGTGTTGTTGCGCACCGACGAAGAATTCGGCTTCGCCACGGGCGGAGAGATCGAGCCACTCGGCGCGCTGAGCCCGCGCATCGTCGAGCTCGGTGCCACCGCCGTGGCCCTTGCTCCGAGCAGCACGCTCGCGGCGGCGCTGACGCCGCAGGGCGTCTGGGCTGTTCCGACGGGGGATGCCGTCGCGGTGTTGCTCGACGACCGCCCGGGCCTGCTCGCCCCGAGCATTGACGGTTATCAGTTTGTCTGGTCGGTACCGGCGAGCGGCGCAGGTTTGGCGGGCGCGATTCGCGCGACGGAGCTCGATGGCACCGTGCACGTCGTCGAAACGGCCCTGCCTGGCGACGCGCGCGTTGTGAGCCTCAAGGTTTCGCGCGAGGGCGCCCGTGTGTTGCTCATGCTCGACGGGTCGGGCGGCCCGCGCCTTGTCTATGCGGCGGTCATTCGTGACGAGGCCTCGGGCGTGCCCGTGCGGCTCGGCGAATTGCGTGACCTGCCGCTCAACGGCGACACCGCGGTTGACGCGGCCTGGGTCGACGAGGTGCGCGTCGCTTCCATCACGCGAACCGACGAGCAGTCGCTCGTTGAACTGCACGAGCTCGGGGGCCGTAGCCGCCCGCTCGGCTTGCCGCCGCAGGCCACGCAGATCGTCGGGGGCAACGCGGGCGTCGACGGCATTCGCGTGCTCGGTGCCGACAGCATCGTCTTCGAGCCGCGCGGGTCGGGCTGGCAGAACACCCTGTTGCGCGCCTCGTTCCTCGGCTCGCAGCAATAGGGGTTCTGCACCGATTGACGCCGCGCCCTGCCGCCATCAACGGGGGCCCGGCACCCTCGGTGCATGACCGTCACCACTCTCGTGCGCGCGGCGCTCGCCGACGCCTGGGCACTCGTCGCACCGGTCGACTGTGCCGGATGCGGCGCTCACGACCGCGCGTTGTGCCCCTCCTGCGCGGCCACGCTGCACTCGCGGCTCCTGCGCGCCACTCTCGAGGTCGACGGCTCGGCTCTGCCGCTCATCGCGGCGCTGCCCTACGAGGGCGTCGCGCGTCGGGCGCTCCTCGCCCTCAAGCAGGAGGGGCGCACCGAGCTTGCGCGCCCGCTCGCGCGGCCCTTGCTCGACGCGGTCACCGCGGCGTGGCACGTGTCGGGGGCCGAGCTCATCGTGCCCGTTCCCGGCTCGCGGGCGGGGGCTGCCCGGCGAGGGTTCGGCCCCGTTGCCCTCATCGCCCGCCGCGCCGGGCTCGTCACCCTGCCCGCACTGCGCGCCGGTGCGGCCGGGCCCGAGCAGAAAGCATTGCGGCTCGAGCAAAGACTGGCCACCGACGCGGGCCGCTGGCAGGCGAATGCTCGCGTGGCCGGCCGTCGAGTGCTGCTGGTCGACGACGTCGTGACGAGCGGTGCCACCCTGCGCGCGGCCACGCGCGCCCTTCGAGCGGCCGGCGCCGAGGTTGCGGGGTGCGCCGCGATCGCCGCCACGCTGCGGCGGCGGGGTGAATCGAGCATCCACTGGAGATTCATTGCTGGAGATGACGAACGTCCCGGTGACAACGAGCCTCGCGAGGACTACCGTGAGGGAAAGGAGGCGTGACCATCGCCTGACCGACAGGCGGCACGCTCTCGGCTCAGGAGGTTGACGTGGACATCACCATCACCGGACGCAACATCGGTATCACCGACCGGTTCCGCGACTATGCGACTGAAAAGGCCGAGAAGATCGAACACCTCGCCGATCGCGCCCAGGTGCTCGAGATCAAGGTCTCTCGTCATCACGAGAAGGGCGGCGGTCGAGCCCCCGATGATCGGGTCGAAATGACCCTCATCGGCGTTGGCCCGGTCGTGCGAGCCGAATCTCCCGGCAGCGACAAGTACGTTGCGTTCGACCTCGCGATCGACAAGCTGCTCGAGCGACTGCGCCGGGCGAAAGACAAGCGCAAGGTGCACCGCGGCAACCACCGCCCTGTGTCGCTGCACGAGGCATCGGCCGACGGCTTCAGCGTCATCGACATCACGCCCGCCGACCCCGACATCATCAAGAAGGTCGCAACCGGCGCGATCCCGGTTCAGCAGCCCGTTGCCGAAGAGGTTGACGAGGTCTACACGCCCATCGTCGTACGGCAGAAGGTGTTTCCGGCCGTTGCCATGACGGTGGACGACGCCGTCGATCAACTCGAGCTCGTCGGGCACGACTTCTTCCTCTTCGTCGATGCCGCGACCGATCGGCCGAGCGTCGTGTACCGCCGCCAAGGCTGGAACTACGGGGTCATCGGTCTCGAGTCAGAACAACCCGCGGCGGTTGTCGCAGGGCGCCGCGGGCGCTGACGGATGCGGGGCGCCGGTCGCTCGCCGGCGCCCCACCCGCGCCGCGCATCCCGAACCGTTTTTCCCCCGCCGTTTACCGCCGTGCACGGCCCTGTTCATGCCGCACTTGCTAGCATGGGCGGGCCGTGTTCTGCGGCGGTCTGCGGCGTGCCCAGACCCGGCCGCACGGCACCGTGTGCGGCCCGACGAGTGGAGTGACCGAAGTGGCGAATGTTCTCGAGCGAGTTCTGCGGGTCGGCGAAGGCCGAATTC
>JAYUKK010000023.1:0-5681 GCA_043764515.1 Microbacterium sp. | reverse complement strand
TGACATTCATTGTTAGATGACATGCAATCAATCGAAGGAGAAACACCCATGACGAACTCGTCAGAGAACACCACCCCCCAACCCACCCCTCGTAGCTGGATGCGCGCCGCCGCCTGGCGCAAGCGCGTTCTGGCGCACGAGTACTACCGCGGCCTCGACGCCACCGCTCGCGAGGGCATCAGCGATGAGGACTACGCGACGACGATGGCCACTCTCGAAGCGATGGCCCGCAACCTCGGCTGGGACGAGACCCAGGGCATGCCGTCCGGCGGCCCCGGCGGCTGGCGCGGCCATGGTCCCGGCCTTGGCCGCGGCTTTGGCCCCGGTTACGGCTACGGTCGCGGCGGCTGCGGGAGTCACCGCAGCGAGCAGCCGAGCAAGGCCGCGCGCAAGGCCGAGAAGAAGGCGGCGCGCGAGCAGCAGGCCGCACACTAACGGCAATCGCGACACCAGTGGGGCGGGCACATCGTGCTCGCCCCACTGTCGTGTCAGGGTAGAGCCATGACCTCGACTGTCGACAAAGCCGCCGCCCTCGCCGCCCTGCACGTGCCGGGCGATCCGCTCATCGTTGTCAACGTGTGGGACGCCATGACGGCCCGCATCGTCGCCCGCACCCCGGGCGTCACAGCCCTCGCGACAGCAAGCCACTCGGTCGCCTTCTCGCTCGGCGTCGACGACGGCGAGGGCATGACCGTCGAAATGGCCCTCGGCGCCGCGCAGCGCATCGCCTCGTCGACCGAGCTGCCCGTGAGCGTCGACTTCGAGCGCGGCTATGCCCCCGACGCGAGCGGTGTGCGCGACAACGTTGCGCGACTCATCGAGGCCGGGGCCGCCGGCCTCAACATCGAAGACTCGCTCGCCGGTGCGCGCAGCGACCGCCGGCCGCTCGCCGAAGCGGCGAGCCGTGTGGCCGCGGCACGCGCGGCCGCCGACGCCGCGGGGGTTCCGCTCGCCATCAACGCGCGCACCGACACGCTCGCGGGCTCGCCCGACAACTGGAGCGAAGCCATCGACCGCGCCAACGCGTATGTCGACGCGGGCGCCACGAGCATCTTCATGCTCGGCCTCTCCACCGAACAGCAGCTGACGGATGCGGTTGCCGCCGTTCGTGCGCCCATCGCCGTGTTCGCGCATCCGGCCTACCACTCGCTCGAGCGCCTGGCTGAGCTCGGCGTGGGCCGCATCTCATTCGGCCCTCAAGTGCTGGGCCTGACGCTGCAGCATCTCGCCACAGCGGCCGCGGAGCTCACCGCGCGCGGGGACTACCCGGCCGAGCTCAGCTACCGTTACGAGTTGTGAGCTTCGACAGCACTGACGACACCCTCGACCGCTCAGCCCCCGGCTGGCAGCCACTGCTCGACCGCCCCGGCTACGAGCAGTGGTACACGGGCTCCGAATGGGTGGGCCGCCCGCAACGCGAGCCCGACCCGTTCTCGGCGTTCGGCACCGACCTCGCACGCAGCCTGCGGCCGGGGCCGAACCGCGCGGCGGGTATCGCTCGGTGGGGCATCGTGGCGACGATCGCCGGGTTCGTGCTGCAAACGGTCATCGCCTCCGGGCTCATCGTGATTGCGGGCGTCGACCCCATCACCCTGACGATCGGCGCGCTCGTCTTCTCGGCGCTCGTCGCTGCCGTCACCGCAGTTGCCTCCGTGCGCGCCCTGCGCGCCGCCCCGCGGCTCGGCGGGCGCGCCATCGCCACCCTCGCGCTCGGCGTCAGCATTGTGTTGGGCCTAGCCCCCGTGTTGTTGCTCGTCGCCATCGGCCTCGCCGGCGGCATCTAGTACCGCGGACGCTGGCTAGCGGTTGGTCGCCCAGTAGATCATGAGCATCGTCACGATCGCCCCGGCCACAAAGTTGAGCAGCAAGAAGCGCTTCCAGCCACGGTTGGCAGCCTCGGCCGTCTCGTCGGTGATCATCCAGAACTGTGCAGTGATGACGATGTACGGCAGCGCGGCCACGGCGGCGAGCGGCCCCGGCCATTCGGTGCCGAGCAACAGCAGGCCCGCGAGCGCGTAAGCCGCGACGGCCAGGCGCGTTGTCGCGCGGGCCCCGATCACCGTCGCGATGGAGGCGAGGCCGCCCTCGCGGTCAGCGATGACGTCTTGCACCGCACCGAAGGCGTGCGAGGCGATCCCCCACAAGAAGAACGACGCGAGAATGAGCAGCAGTGCGGGCGTGACGGCCGCTCCCGCGAGGACGAGTCCGTAGACGGCGGGGCTCACGAAGTGCGTCGACGAGGTCAGCGAGTCGAGAAACGGCTTCTCTTTGAACCGCAGCCCCTTCACCGAGTAGGCGACCACGGCAAAGACGCTCACGGCAAGCACAAGCCACGAGAGCGGCGAGCCCAGTGCCACGAGGGCCACGAGAAACGGCACGTTGGTGATGACGGCCGCCCACAGCGTCGTGCGGTGAATGCTCGGGTCAAGCAGAGCCCCCTCGACGCCGCCCTTGCGGGGGTTGCGCAGGTCGCTCTCATAATCGAAGACGTCGTTGATGCCGTACATCGCCAGGTTGTACGGAATGAGAAAGTACACCGTGCCGATAATGAAGGCCGCGTCGATGCGCCCCGTCGTGAGCAGGTAGGCCGCCGCGAACGGAAAAGCGGTGTTGATCCAACTCAGAGGGCGCGAGCTCACAAACAGTTGACCGAGGGTCTTCACGACTCCCCATCATGGCGGCTCGGCCGACGGCGCAGTAGCTCCCACACCGCGGGCAGCAGCACGAGAGCGGCGACTGTGTACGCGAAGTCTTCAATGGGGGCCAGACCAATGCGCAGTCCGCTGATGAGGCTGTCGTCATAGGCCACGAGTCCCGTGCCGATAATCACGTTGTCGAAGATCGCCGTGAGCGTGAGCAACAGCACGGCCGCGAGGCCCACCGCGCGCCAGCGCGGAGCCCGACGCACCACCACGGCCGCGATGGCGACGATCGCCACGATGCCCAGAAAGAGGATGTTGAGAAGGGTGTAGGTCATCCGTCAACCGCCGCAGCAGCTGACGCGGTGGATGCTCGCCGCGACCATCGCCCGTCGAGCCAGTCACCCGCCGCCGTGTAGGCGTTCATCGTGTTGTAACAGAGCAGCGTCAAGAAGAAGACCTCTTCGATCGGCAGCTCAGGGCCGATCAGAAGCCCCGTCATGAACTCGGTCTGCCCGCGGAAGAAAATGCCGAGCAGAATGCCGCCGAGATCCCACACGAGAAAGAACCCCACCCCGAGGGTGAGCACGATCGCGGCCCGCCGTGCATCACGCCAGAAGAACAGCGAGAAGCGCCGGTCAAGCAACACCATGCCCGTCAGAGCTACGGCGAGTGCCGCGATGTAGGCGAAGTTGATCGGGTTCATGCGGGCCTATCGTGCGGCGGGCTGGTTCGGTCAGGCCGCGGTGTCGCTGACGGAAGAGAGGGCAGCGGGCCGCACCGTCGGCTCTAGGGGCTCGGCGAGTGCACCCGTTGACGTGTCGCCACGCAAGCGCTTGATGAGGATCTCGGCGCTGATGAGGCACATCGGCAGACCGATGCCCGGAATGGTCGAGCCGCCGGCGTAGTAGAGCCCACTGACCTTCTTCGAGACGTTGCCCGCACGGAAGAACGCACTCTGCGAGAGGATGTGCGCCGGGCCCAGCGCCGTGCCGCGCCAGGCATTGAGGTCGGCATTGAAGTTGCCCGGCCCGTAGGTGCGACGCACGACAATGCGCTCGGCGAGGTCGGGAATCTTCGCCCACTCGGCTATCTGCGCGATGACGCGGTCACCGTACACCTCGAGAGGCGTGTCGCCATCGCCGTCAACGTCGCCGCGGCCGAACGACAGCTCGGCGGGGGCGGGAACGAGCACAAAAACGTTCTCGTGGCCCTCGGGTGCGACCGAGGGGTCGACGCCGCTCGGCTTGCAGATGTACAGCGAAGCCGGGTCGGGCAGCGTGGGCTGCGGGCCGAAGATGGCCTCGAAGTTCTCGCGCCAGTTGGCGGTGAAGAGCAGGGTGTGGTGCTCCAGCTGGGGCAGCTCGCCCTTCACGCCCAAGTACAACAGCAAGGCACTGGGCCCAGCCGTCTTCTTGTCCCAGTACGACTGCGGGTAGGTCTGCAGCTCGGCCGGCAGCAATTGAGTCTCGGTGTGGTGCAGGTCGGCGGCCGAGACGACGATGTCGGCCTCGAGTACTTCGCCACCCTCGAGTTCAACCCCGGTCGCCTGCTTCGTGGCCGGGTCAACGATGATGCGAGCCACGGGCGAAGAGGTGCGGATGCTCACGCCCTGTTCTTCCGTCACTGCAGCAATGCGCTCGATGAGGCGAGTGAATCCGCCCATCGGGTACAGCACGCCATCCGTCAGGTCGAGGTGCGACATGAGGTGGTACATGCTCGGCGTCAGGAAGGGCGACGAGCCGAGGAAGACGGCTGGGTAGCCGAGAATCTGGCGCAAGCGAAGGTCGGTGAAACGCTTGGCCACGTACGCGTCGAGGTTCTGCAGCAACATGCGCACGAGCTTCGCGGTGCGCTTGAGCACGTCTCCGCGAATCAGCGGGCCGAACGAGGCGAAGCTCGTGTAGAGAAAGCGCCGCTTGGCCATCTCGTAGGTGTCGAGAGCCGAGTCGAGGTACTTCTCGAGCTTGGCACCCGCACCGGGCTCGATCGACTCGAAGAGCGCAACGTTCTCGGCACGCGAGGCCGCGATGTCGGTGGGGGTGTCGAAGCCCTGCGTGATGACGCGATAACCGGGGTCGAGCTGCACCAGCTGCAGCTGCTCAGCCGCGCTCGTGCCACACAGCTTGAAGAAATGGTCGAAGACCTCGGGCATGAGGTACCACGAGGGGCCCATGTCGAAGCGGAAGCCGTCTTTCTCCCACGAGCCAGCGCGGCCGCCCACCTCGGGCTGCTTCTCGACGAGTGTGACGTGGTGACCGTCACGCGCGAGCAGTGCCGCGCTTGCGAGGCCCGCGATTCCTCCACCGATGACGACGACGCGACTCATGATGATGCTCCGATCGAAAGGGATGCTGCGGCGGGTCGAACGCGAGGGGTGCGGCCCGCAAGAGCCCCGAGCGCAATGCGCGCCTTCACGGGGTCCGGCACGCGCACGCGGGCCCGGATGAGCTCTGAGGCGGGCGTGCGACGCAAGCGCACCGAGAGTTCGGCGAAGAGCCCTTGGGCCAGGGCCACAGCACGACGGCTGCCCGCGGGCAGCTCAGGAATCACGGCCGCAGAGGTACGCAGGTCAGCGTCAATATC
Source organism: Microbacterium sp. (assembly GCA_043764515.1). GTDB lineage: Bacteria > Actinomycetota > Actinomycetes > Actinomycetales > Microbacteriaceae > Microcella. The sequence goes on along the minus strand of JAYUKK010000023.1, from coordinate 456 downwards.
GTCGAGCAGCCGCACTTTGTCCTCCTCGGTGAATGAGCCGACGCTCACGCCGGGGAAGTAGCTGCGGCCAAGAGTCTCGAAGTCGGCCGACAGATCGCGCAAGAAGTTGACCTTCTGGAAGGCTGCTCCGAGTGCGCGTGCCCCGGCGACCAGACGCTCATTCTGCGTCTCGTCGATGTCCATCCCCTGAATGAACGCTCGCAAGCACATGAGACCCACGACCTCGGCCGAGCCGTACACATAGCGGTCGAAGCTTTCTTGGTCGTGCTCAGTGTCGGTGAGGTCCATCCGCATCGAGTGGAAGAACGGCTCGGTCAACTCTTCGCCGAATCCGACCGCGCGCGCCGTGCGCGCAAAGGCGTGCACGACAAGGTTGGTGCTGTAACCCGAAGCCATCGCGGCGTTCGTCTCGGCCTCGAACTCATTGAGGTACCGAGCGGCGTGCACAGCATCGAG
>JAYUKK010000022.1:0-5685 GCA_043764515.1 Microbacterium sp. | reverse complement strand
CCCCGCCCGTGGGCGCCGCCGAAGCGGCGCCCACGCGCGAGGTCAAAGAAGCTGAGGTCACTGGTTCGCGATCTCAGTTTCGTACGATGCCTTCAACTGAGCGACGGCATCTTCTGGTGTGATGCTGCCGATGAAGACACCGGCGTTCACGCGGTAGAAGAGGTCGATCGTTGCCTGCGGCATAACGCTGTCGAAGGCGAACGTGACGCCATCCGTCGCCAGCGCCAGCTGCTCGAACTGCTGACGCAGCAGCGGGCTCTCGATCTTCGACGGGTCACCGTCGACATGGTTCGAGCCCTGCGTCTGGTAGAGCTCGACGAACACGTCCTGGTTCTCCGCCTGGGCAAGGAACGTGAGGAACTGAGCGGCGAGTTCTTTGTTCTCGCTGTACTCGGTGATCGACAGCGCGATCTCCGGTCCGCCCGCGCCCATGGCCGGGAAGTCCGAATCCTCGAGCGTCGGGATGAAGAACGAGCTCACGCCGTCTTCGCCGAACGCGTCGAGCATGTTGTTGTTCTCCCAGCTACCCACGAGGTAGTAGGCGCTGCTGCCGTTGACGAAGCCCGCCGTTGACTCACCGTTCGACACCTGGCCGGCGTCGGGGTTCGTCAGGCCGCTCGCGCCCCAGGCCGCGAAGGTCTCGTAGGCGGTGACCATGGCCGGGTCATCGACCGGAATGTCACCCGAGTACATCTGGGTGAAGACCGACTCGCCGAGCTGACCACCGACGAGAGCCGAGATCATCCAGGCTCCGACGTAGCCCTCAAGGTTGGCAACCCAGAAGCCGTTCTTGTCGGTGTTGTCGACAACCTGCTCGCCGTTCGCGATCATCTCCTCCCACGTTGCGGGAGGGCTGGCCGGGTCGAGGCCCGCCTCTTCGAGCACGGCGTGGTTCTGGAACACCGTGAAGAGGTTGCCGGCGCCATACGGCATGCCGAGCAGGCGGCCGTCGGGGCTGTAGCCCTCGCGGTTGACGTTGACGCCCGCGAGGTTCTCGAGCACGTCAGGCTCGATGAGCGTGTCGAGGTCGGCGAAGAAGTCGCCGAACGAGATGGTCGGGCCACCCGCGTACTGGATGCGGATGTCGGGGCCGTCGCCAGCGATCGATGCGGCCTGGAACTGCGCCGCCGCCGAGGTGATGTCTCCACCCTGCTGAACGACCTCGATCGTGGTACCGGGGTTGGCCTCCATGAACGCCGCCGCCATCTGGTCGATGAACGAGTTCTCGAGGTCGGGGTCGCCGTTCTCGAGCGTGCGCCCGAGGATTCCGGTGTCCCACACGAGCAGCTCGCCGCCGGCTTCTGCCGCCGGCTCGGTGGGCGCGCACGCCGCGAGACCGGCCACAAGGCCGACGGTCGCGAAGATTGCCGCTACCTTCCGTGTCTTCATTGCTGTGTCCTTCCTATCGGAGCACACGACCGGGAAGACCCGGCCGCTTCGGGAATCGCGCGCTCGTTGACGGCACGTCGCCGGGCCGTCGGTGATGCGGCGAGCTTCGGGCGAGCGGGAAGGCCCGCCGAAGGTCGAGAGGTGTGCGAGGGGAAAGCGCGCAGGCGCGAGGCGTACCCGGCCGTGGCCGGGGTGCTCTCAAGCGTCTGCGACATCATCGTCCCAATTCTTCGCACTATGGCGTGAGCCACGTTGTAGGGCCATTACATCATACCTAGACTCAAACTGCGCAAGTCCGTATATGCAATCGTTACCGTTCACGCGCTTGCGTCGGGGTGTAAGGTATGATCTAACGGTGCATCGCGCGGTGGCGGTCACGGGCTTAACGCCTGATCCCCCGCGTGGGGAGCACGCATCTCTGACCATCGCGAAGGCGGCACACGACACATGATCATCGAATCCGTCGACTTCTTTTACGCAGCAATGCCCGAGATCACCCTCGAGGCCGACGGCAGCCAAGACGCGCTGCTCGTTCGCGTAACCGCGGGCGGCTACGAGGGCTGGGGCGAGTGCGAGGCATCGCCGCTCACGTCGATTGCCGCGTTCGTGACCCCCCGGTCGCACGGGGTGTGCCAGCCGGTGGCGGCATCCGTTCTCGGCGAAACGCTCGATGGGCCCGACGACATTTACCGCATGGCGCGCCTCGTGGGGCGCAACAGCATGGATCTGCTGCAGGCCGGCCACACGTGGTCGGGCATCGAGATCGCGCTGTGGGACCTCGTCGGCAAGGTGCGCGACGAACCGGTCTGGCGGTTGCTGGGGTACACCCAGAACCACGCGAAGCTGCCGTACGCATCCATGCTCATGGGCGACACCCCGCAAGAGACGCTTGATCGCGCGCGCCTCGCCCGCAGCAACGGCTTCCGCGCCGTCAAGTTCGGCTGGGGTAGCTATGGCACCGGCACGGCCGCGGCCGACGCCGACCACGTGGCCGCCGCGCGCGAAGGCCTCGGTGACGACGCCCAGCTGCTGATCGACGCTGGCCAGATTTGGGGCGACGACGTCGACGCGGCGATCGCGCGACTCGAAGCCCTCGAGCAGGCCCACGCGACCTGGCTCGAAGAGCCGTTCATGCCGCACGCCTATGTTGCCCACGCCGCGCTCGCCGCGCGTGCCCGAACCGTGGGCATCGCGGGCGGCGAAGGTGCGCACACGGTGCACATGGCCACCAACCTCATCGACTACGGCAAGGTGCGCTTCATTCAGGTCGATGCCGCGCGCATTGGCGGCATCGGGCCGTCAAAGGCCGTCGCCGATCACGCCGTGCAGCACGGCACCACCTACGTCAACCACACCTTCACCTCGCACCTCGCGCTCTCGGCCTCGATGCAGCCCTTCGCTGGTCTCGCCGACCACCGCATTTGCGAGTACCCCGTCGAACCCAAAGCGGTGGCCCTCGCCATCTCGACGAATCACATTCGCCCCGACGCCAACGGCGAAGTGCGGGCGCCGGATGCTCCGGGCCTCGGCATCGAGGTCGACCTCGCCGGGCTGGTGCCCTACTTACGCCACGTCGAAATCTCGATCGACCACGAGCGTGTGTACACGAGCCCCGAGGTGCCCCATAGGGTGAGTGAAACCGTTTAGGCACGAGCATGAGGAGGTCACCGCATGGCAGAGCTGGGCGCTGACCTCGATCGTGGCGCGGGCTACTCAATGCGTGGGCTGCAAGGTCGCGTCATCGACGGAGTCGGGCGGCAGATCATCGGTGGCGAGTACGCACCCGGCGACCTGTTGCCGAAAGAAGCCGAGCTCACCGAGCAATTTGGCGTGTCACGCACCTCGGTGCGGGAAGGCATGCGCGTGCTCGCCGCGAAGGGCCTCGTCGACATCCGTCAGAAAATCGGCACGCGCGTGCGCCAGCCCGAGAACTGGAACGTCTTCGACAGCGACATTCTGCGCTGGCACAGCGATGTGGGCCGCGGCGACGACATCATGCGCAACCTCGTCGAAGTTCGTCAGATCATGGAGCCGGCCGCTGCGCGCCTGGCCGCCGGCCGCGCCTCGATGGACGACTTGCGCCGCATGGACGACGCCCTCGCTGACATGGTCGCCAACTCGACCAACCGCGAAGGCTATGCGCACGCCGACGTCGAGTTTCACCTCGCCGTCTACGCCGCCTCGCACAACGTTTTGCTACGGCAGTTCGGTAGCGTTGTCGCCGACTTCATGTATGCCTCGTTTAACGTGCAGCAGGCCACCGCAGCCGACGACGAGGTCTTTCGTGAAGACGCCGAAACCCACGCGGCCGTGTTCCGCGCCATCAACGGCGGCAACGGCGAGAAAGCGGCGGAGACCATGTTGCATGTCGTGCTCGACGGCAAGAATGCGCTCATCAAGGCCCTCAGCGAGCAGCGCGATGGTGCGGCCTCTTCCTAACCTTTCGCAGGTTTCGGGATGACCGCCCAACCCGCCGTGCGCCTCGAGCGAGGCGGCATCAGCGCGATGGTTCTGCCCGATGAGGGCGGCGTGCTCGTCGACCTGCTCGTGCACGGGCGGCCCGTGCTCAGCGCCACGCCATGGGCCAGTGCCGTGGTGCCCGGCTCGGCGCCGGCGGACTCGGAGGCGCTCTGGGTTGAGCGCTGGCGCGGAGGCTGGCAAGTGTGTTTTCCGACCGCGGGGCAACCCAACCCCCTGGCCGCCGTGCGCGAAGGCTTCCACGGCGCGGCCTCGCAAGCCCCCTGGCTCGCGGTCGCGCAGACCGCCGACACGATCGCGCTCGGCTGGGCCGACCGTGAGGGCCTGAGCGCCGAACGCATCTGGCGGCTCACTGACCACGGGGTCGCCGTCGGCACCCGCATAAGCAACTCGAGCAGTGAGACGCGCGTGCTCGTCATCGCCGAACACCTCATTCTGGGCGGCGACGTACTCGGCGGCCCGCTGTTTCTCGACGTGCCCGCGGGCACCCAGCTGCGGCCGCTTGACTATGCCGGGCTGCCCGAAGGCTCGCCGGTTGCGTGGCCGGGCGACCCCGCCGAGCGGTGGCCGGTCGTCGACCGGGCGACGCCGGCGCGCGTCACGGGGCTCGCGGGCGTGCGACCCCAACGCATCGGCGCGCGCGGCTCGCACGTCGACGTGCTCGTCGAGTGGCAGGGCTCCGCCCTGCCCCACGCGCTGCTGTGGCAAGAGCTCGGCGTCTCGACCGAGCATCCCTGGAACGGGCAGGTTCACGCCCTGGGCATCGAACCCACCTCGACCCCGCACGGCGCGGGCACCGCGCTCGACAGCAACCTCGTTCGACTGCCGCCGGGCGGCACGCTCGACTGGAGCGTTGCTCTGACCGTGCGGTGGGCATCCCAAACCACGAATGAAAGAGTCACCTCATGACGCATGCGAAACCGAGACCGGCACTGCGCACGATCGTGACGGGGGCCTCCAACGGAATCGGCGCCGCCATCGCCGAACGGCTGCGGGCCCGCGGTGATCAGGTGATCGGCCTCGACCGCGAAGAGGGCACGGATGTCGTGCTCACCGACCTCGCCGACCCCGAGGCCCGTGCGCGCGGCGCCGCGATCGCGGCCGAGCGATTGGGCGGCGTCGACGTGCTCGTCACCGTCGCGGGCATTTTTCGGCAGGGCTCGATTCACGACAGCGACTTCGACGACTGGCGCGCGGTCTGGGCCGTGAACTTGGATGCCCCACTGGACCTCATGCGCCTGCTCACGCCCGGCATGGTCGAGCAAGGGTTTGGCCGCATCGTCACCATCACGAGCGTGCACGCCCGTCAAGCCCAGCCCGGCTGCCTTGCCTACGACGTCTCGAAGGCGGGGCTGGAAGCGGCGACCCGCTCCGCCGCGCTCGACCTTGCGGCGCACGGCGTGCTGGCCAACGCCGTCGCCCCGGGCTTCGTGCGCACGCGCATGAGCCTGCTGCCTGACGGCACCGATGAGACCGATACCGACGCATTCCGTCAGCAGTATGTGGCGAGCGGCAAGTTGCCTCTCGGTCGCGCGGCCCTGCCCACCGAGATCGCCCCCGTCGTCGAATTCCTCTCGTCGCGTGACAACACGTACACGACCGGGCAGGTGGTGACCGTCGACGGCGGTCTCACCATGACGTTCTGAAAGGTTTCGAATATGCTCGCTGACCTGGGGTTTCCCGAAGCGCTGCGCTGGCGCGATGGCGCGCTGTGGTTCAGCGACATGTTTCGCTCGCGCGTCTTGCGCTGGGTGCCGGGCTCGCCGGCGACGGTCGTGCTCGACGCCGCGGGTGGGGGGCCGACCGTGCCGGGCGGGC
>JAYUKK010000021.1:0-21327 GCA_043764515.1 Microbacterium sp. | reverse complement strand
GACTGAGCGCACCACGATAGCCACGACCGTCAGGATGCCGACCGCGATCAGCAGGCTAATGATCAACCCGGGCCAACTAAAGAGCGACGCGTCCATCTGGTGAACCCCTTTTCGAATGACAGGCCCCCGGCCCTTCATTGAGGATAGTTCGTCCTAGCCCTTGTCGGTTGCGGCTTCCGCTTCGGCCTCTTCGGGCCGGCGTCCCGTCGCCGCACCAGGCACGGGAGCCGTGAGCCGCAGCGTGGCGAGCAATCCGATCGCGAGGAACCCCGCGGCGGTGTAGGCCGCGAACTTCGTCGCATCGCTGAACGCGGCGCGCGCTTCGGCGGCTACCTCGGGTGACTGTGCGTCAAGGCTCGGAATCGCGGAGCCCGCGCTGTCGACCACGAGCGACACAATGCCATCGCGCTCGTCGACGGGCACGCCCGCCGCGTCGAGCCGCGTCTCGAGGTTGCTGCCCAGCGAAGTGAAGAGCACCGTGCCGAGTACAGCGATACCGAGGGCCGAGCCGATCTGACGGGCCGTGGATTGCGTGCCCGAGGCCTGCCCGCTCGCCTGCACCGGAACATCCTGCAACACCACGCCCGTGAGCTGCGCGGTCGCGAGGCCAACGCCCACACCGTAGACCAGCAGGCCGAGCGCGACCGACCACCACGGGGTGTCAACGGCGATGACGAAGCCGATGAGAACGAGACCGATGATCTCGGCCGCGATACCCGCACGCACGGTCGCGACGGCCGAAACCCGTCCGCTGAGCGAGCCGCCCACGCCGCTCGCTAAGAATGAGCCAATCGCGAGCGCGAGCAGAATCGTTCCGGTCTGCAGGGCGTCGTAGCCGAGCACGTTTTGCAGCCAGAGCGGCAGCGACAAGATGATGCCGAACTCGCCCATCGAGACGATGAGCGCCGCGACGTTGCCGTTGCGGAACGAGCCGATGCGCAACAGCGAGAAGGCGAGCATGGTCGACTTGCCCGCGCGCTCGCGCCGCAAGCCCCACCAGACGAAGAGAACGCCGGCCACGATCGAGATGGCGAACGAGATCGGGATGGGGCTCAGAGCGAGCGGCCACTCCCACTCGCCAATCGTCAGGCCGTCGGCCGCGAGCCACCAGCCGTAGGTGCGGCCCTCGATGAGACCGAAGACAAGGAAGGCGCTCGTGATGACCGAGAGCACAGCACCGGTCCAGTCGATCGATTGCGCAACCTCCGCCTTCGTCGCGACGACGAACACCATGAGGCCGATGAGGATGATGATGCCGAGCGGCACGTTGATGCCAAACGCCCACCGCCACGAGTACGCGGTCGTGAGCCACCCGCCGAGCAACGGCCCAACAGCGGCCATGCCGCCGATGGTTGAACCCCAGACGGCGAACGCGATGCCACGCTCACGGCCCTGGAAGGTTGCGTTGAGGGTCGAGAGCGTCGAGGGCAGAATCATCGCGCCACCCACGCCCTGCACCACGCGCGCGAGAATCAGCGCCGAGCCCGAGTCGGCAAACGCCGCCCAGACGGAGGCGAGCATGAAGATGATCACACCGATGACGAGCATCCGTCGCCGGCCGAAGCGGTCGCCGAGCGTGCCGAAGACGAGCAACAGGGCGGCGAAAACGAGCGTGTAGCTCTCTTGCACCCACTGCACTTCGGTGGAGGTGATGCCGAGATCGGCAACGATCGACGGAACGGCGACGTTGACGATCGTCGAATCGACGATGATGAGCGAAACGGCCAGGCTGATAACGAAGAGCCCGATCCAACGGGTGCGCGGAGAAGTCACTCGCACACGTTACGCCTCATTCGGTGCGGCGCCGTTACGACGTGGGCTGATCTACTGCTGACTGTGCGGCGAGCTGCTTGCGCACGTCATCCATATCGAGGCCCTTGATGGCCGTGATGACCTGCTCAAGCGCGGGCGCGGGCAATGCGCCCGGCTGCGAGAAGACGAGAATGCCGTCGCGAAACGCCATGAGCGTGGGGATCGAGCGGATGTTAGCGGCCGCCGCGAGCGACTGCTCAGCCTCGGTGTCGACCTTGCCGAAGGTCACGTCGGTGTGCTGCTCGCTCGCCTTCTCGAAGATGGGCCCGAACTGGCGGCACGGGCCGCACCACTCGGCCCAGAAATCGACGAGCGTGATGCCGTCGCTCGTCACGGTCTGCTCGAAGTCAGCAGCGGTCAAGGTCACGGTGGCCATGACTCCATTCTGACGCATGGGCACTATGAGAACGCCCAGGTTTGTGAGGGCATCGACAAAGGCGCCCCGATCCGCCGCGAGCCTTTCGTCGCCCGGGCACCACGAAACCCCGCGCGTTGCGGCGCAGTTCTACCGTGACGGGTATGAGCACGATCGAGACTCCCGCGCCCCGTATCACCGTCCCTGCCGTCGACGCTGTTGCCACCGCTTCACCTGCTACCCCGACCGCGTCGACGGATGCTGTCGCAGCTTCCGCGGTCCACGTCGCCTTGCTCGGCCAGCAGCTCATGGGTCGCTGGGCCGACAGTCGGCGCGAATCTCGTGCCCTCATGCGCACGGAAGAGTTTCACCGCGACCCCAGCCTGGGCATGGACGAACACCGCGAGCGCGTGCTCGGGCAACTGAAGCTGCTTGTCGAGAAGGGTTCGGTGCACCGCGCCTTCCCGGCCGAGTTCGGCGGAGAAGACGACCATGGCGGGTTCATCGCAAGCTTCGAAGAGCTCGTGCTCGGCGACCCGAGCATGCAGATCAAGTCGGGTGTGCAGTGGGGCCTCTACGCGTCGGCGATTCTGCACTTGGGCACGGCAGCACACCACCACGCCTGGTTGCCCGACGCCCTGACGCTCGCGACCCCGGGCGCCTTCGCCATGACCGAGACCGGGCACGGCAGCGACGTCTCGGCGGTCGGCACGACCGCGACCTTCGACGCAGCGACCGATGAGTGGGTCATCCACACGCCGTTCCGCGCCGCCTGGAAGGACTACCTCGGCAACGCCGCCCTGCACGGCCGCGCTGCCGTCGTGTTCGCCCAGCTCATCACGCGCGGGGTCAACCACGGCGTGCACGCCTTCTATGTTCCGCTGCGCGACGAGTCGGGTGCTTTCATGCCGGGCATTGGCGGAGAAGACGATGGGCTCAAGGGCGGCCTCAACGGCATCGACAACGGCCGCTTGCACTTCTCCAGCGTGCGCGTGCCGCGCTCGAACCTGCTCAACCGCTACGGCGATGTCGATGAGAACGGCGTTTACACCTCACCCATCGAGAGCCCTGGTCGCCGCTTCTTCACGATGCTCGGCACGCTCGTGCAGGGTCGCGTCTCGCTCGACGGCGCGTGCGTCGTTGCCAGCAAACTCGCCATGACGATTGCCGTGCGTTACGGAACCGAGCGTCGGCAGTTCTCCGGTGCCGACGAGAACGAGGTCGTGCTGCTCGATTACCAGCGCCACCAGCGCCGGCTGCTGCCGCGCCTCGCCCAGACCTACGCCATGTCGTTCGCCCACGAGGTGTTTCTTGAGAAGTTCGACGCCGTCTTCTCGGGGCGCACCGATACGGATGCCGACCGCGAAGACCTCGAAACCCTTGCCGCGGCCCTCAAGTCACTCAGCACCTGGGGCGCGCTCGACATCATTCAAGAGGCTCGCGAGGCCTGTGGTGGTCAGGGATTCCTCGCCGCGAACCGCCTCACGCAATTGCGCGCCGACCTCGACATCTACGCAACCTTTGAGGGCGACAACAACGTGCTGCTGCAGCTCGTCGCCAAGCGCCTGCTCACGGACTACTCGCGAGCGTTCGCCAAGGCCGATGCGGGCGTCATGGCGCACTATGTCGCCGACCAGGTCAACGAGGCCGTGGTCAACCGCTCGGGCCTGCGCCGCTTGGCGCAGTCGGTTGTCGACTTCGGCTCGACCGCGCGCTCCGTGGGCTACGTGCGCGACACCGAGTCGCAGCGGCAGTTGCTGACCGATCGGGTTGAGACGATGGTCGCTGAGCTCGCGGGCAAGTTGCGCACCGCATCCAAGCAGCCGAAGGCTGAGGCCGCTGCCCTCTTCAATCGCCATCAGAACGCGCTCATTGAAACGGCGAAGGCCCACGGCGAGCTATTGCAGTGGGAGGCCTTTACCGACGCCCTCGAGCGGGTCGAGCACGACGGCAATCGCCAGGTGCTCACGTGGCTGCGCGACCTCTTTGGCCTCGGGCTCATCGAGAAGAACCTCGCCTGGTACGTCATTCACGGGCGCCTCAGTGACCACCGCGCGCAGGCAATCACCGACTACATCGATGATCGCCTGTTGCCGCGCCTTCGCCCGCACGCCCTGGCGCTGACCGACGCGTTCGAGTTCGCTCCCGAGCACATTCGGGCGGATATCGCCACGGGGGCAGAACGCGCGCGCCAAGACGAGGCGCGTGACTACTACGCCGACCAGCGCGCGCGGGGCCTTGCCCCCATCGACGAGAAAGACCTCATCGCGGCCCGGAAGGTGCGCCGCTAGTTTCTCGGCCCGGCGGGGTTAGAGTGCCGCCATGAGCCTCGTCGACATCGTCATTCCACAGCCCGGCGACCCGCGCGAGGGTGAGCTCAGGGCCGTGCTCGGTGTGCCCGACGGCCCCGGGCCGTTCGTGCCGCTCGTCGTGGTTCACGAGGTCTTCGGCATCGACGACTCGATGCGCGATCACCTCGAGCGGCTGCGCGGTCTCGGCTACCTCGTCCTCATGCCCAACCTGTTCAGTCGGGGCGGCGCGCGGCGGTGCCTCGTCGCCACGTTCCGCGCGCTGCGGTCAGGCACGGGTGTGGCGTTCGACGACATTCAGTCCGCGCGACGCCTGTTGCTCGAGCGGGACGATACCACGGGGTCAGCGGGCGTCATCGGCTTCTGCATGGGCGGAGGGTTCGCGCTGCTCCTGGCGGGTCAGGGTGACTTTGGCGCAGCATCCGTCAATTACGGGATGTTGCCTAGCGACCTTGATGCCACGCTCGACGACGCCTGCCCCGTGGTCGGCACCTTCGGTGGTCGTGACCGCACTCTGCGCGGCGCGGCCGAGCGACTGGAGACTGCCTTGGTCGCCCGCGGCATCGACCACGACGTGGTCGAGTACCCCGAGGCCGGGCACGCCTTTCTCAACCCGAAGCCCGCGGGCACGGCGCTGACGCGCGTCATGATGGGCCCGATGCTGGGCCTCGGGCATCGGCCGGTCGAGGCCGAGGACGCCTGGGTGCGCATCGACGCGTTCTTCCGACGCACGCTTGTCGAGTGACGTACCCCACTCGGGGTCTTTGCTGAGCGCGGGCTGAGTGCAATACTGAATCACACTCTTCTGTGTACCCCGATTGAACCTGAGGCCCCTATGTCACGTTCTGCCCGCCGCGCATCGGCGCTTGCGCTCACTGTCGCTCTCATCGGAGCGGGCATCGCGATCTCGGCGCCCGCCGTTGCCGCTATCCCGGCCCGGGCTCTTCCGCCGGGCGTCTCGCTCACGAATGCCGGAACCCTCGTTGCGCCCGACTACACCGTCGAGGTCGACTGCTCGCTCATTCCCGGCGAAACGACGTATGACTACGACACCCAGTTCGGCTACGCCCAGCTGCCCATTCCGCTCGGCACGGTCGTGTCGGTCGAGCTCACCAACTGCACCGATCTTTACTCGGCGGCGTACGACAGCTCAGAAACGCGGACAACGGCGGCGTACACCACTCTCGACGGCCCCAACTCCGGCCTCACCTTTGAGGAGGGGATCGACTGGGAGAACGGCGACACTGTTCCGGCAGCCGCAACGCAGTTCGAGGTACTCCCTAACACGGTGTTCGGCGTGACGTCAGGAGACCTCGACCTTTCGTTTTTCCTGATTGAGGCGCCCTTGGCCGTCGAGGTTGCTGACCCGCAGGGTGTCATCGTCGATGAGCTCACGATGCTCATCCCCGACAACGCAACGGCCGACATGATCGTGGCGGATGACCCCCAGTACTACGACGATGACGACGACCTTGAACTGGGTGGCGTCACCGATTGTGGCATCACCGACGGCAACCACTTCTACGACGAGGCAGAGGTCGTCATCGAGAACGCGGGCGTCTACAGCTTCCGCCTCGCCAACGTCGAGCCCTTCAGCGCCGATGTCGATTTCCAACAGCCCGGTCGGTACCTTCAAGACCCGTTCCTCGCCCTGTACAGCACGTTCACGCCGGCGAATGCGCACCTTGGTGTCGTGGGCTGCAACGATGACGCCGATCTCGATGAGTTCAGCGACTTCAACCTCACCAGCAGTGGCACCATGATCAGCGACCGCTTCTCGCAGTACACGGTCGAGCTACAGCCGGGCACCTACACGCTCGTGCTCACCTCGTACGACGATGAGAGCGAGTTTGATGTCGTGACGGCTCCGGCAGCCGCGACGGATCCGCTCACGCGCGCTGACGAGGTCAAGGGCGGCTTCTCGTCCGCTGCCCTGGGTGACGACGAGACCGGCACGGTCGAGGTCTGGTACGTCGCAAGCGAGCTCGCGGCCACGGGCCCGAGCACGGTGAGCGGCGGGATGCTCGCCGCGGGTCTCGCCCTCATGACGCTCGGTGGCCTCGCGTTCGCCAGCCGCCGCGTCTGGAGCCGTGCCTAAGGCGCCAGACGGAACACCGCAACGCCGACAAACACCGAAGGGCGCCCCTCGCGGGGCGCCCTTCGGTGTTTCGTGCGCGATTACTTGTTCGTGACGTTGGTGACCGCGTCAGAGTTCTGCGAGCGTCCGCTCGAAGCCTTCTTGTCGGCCTTGGCGACGCGCTTCTCTTTCAGCGACTTCGTCGCGGCGGTCTTCGGGGTGTTCTTGCGGGCAGATTTTTCGCCCATGGGGCACTCCTTCGATGGGGGGAGCCTCCGAGGGCCCTCAGGTTGAGGGTACGCCCTGGGTCGTTCTACACGCCCAGGCTGTGCCCACTGGGCTCGGCTAAACGCCGAGCTTTTCCTTCACGGCGGCGTCGCTGGGCTCGACGAGGTGCGAGCCGTCGGGGAACACCACGACGGGAATGTTGGTGCGTCCGCTAATGGCCTGCGCCTGAGCAGCGGCCTCGGCTGAGGCTTCGACGTCAACCTTGGTCCAGTCCACCCCCAGGTCGTTGAGCAGGGACTCGGTGCGGCGGCAATCGCGGCACCAGTCGGCTCCGTACATGGTGATGGTGTCAGCGGCGGGAGCGAGAGAGTCGGTCATAGAACAACTCAACCACGATGGCGCCGACAATGTTCCCGCGCCTGACCCCTGTCGAGCATCCGTCGCCATCTCTAGACTGACCGCATGAACGCCACCCCGCCTTCTGCCCCCGCCACCCGCACGCTGCTCGATGTCGAGAGTGAGGCCTTTGCCGTCGCGATTGCCGTGGCCGTGGTCACTCTCGTCGTCGGCGGCTTTCTCTTCGCGGGCACCAACCCGCCCATCTGGGGCGGCATCTCGCTCGGCGTCGCGAGCGCGGGCGCGATTCTGGTCGCCGGCGTGATCGTGGCGTACGTGGGCTATTGGCGCAGCCGCAGCGTGCTCGGCCAGCAGTGGCGCCTTGAACTGAAGCCGTGGAAGTTCATCGTCGATGCCACCTCGGTGGCCCTTGTGCACTCGGTCTTGGCCGTGCTCGCGGCCATCGCAACGTTCTTGTTGCTGCAGCGCAGCTTCCAGGGCGTGGTGCTGGATGCTCCTTTCACAACGATCACGATGGCCACCGTCACGGCCCTCGCCGCGTACTGGATCTACATCTCGGTCTCGTCGATCACCACTCCGAAGCTCTCGAGCCTGCTGGTGCTCTTCATGACGTTCGGCACGATCACCGCCATGGCGACCGCGAGTGACCCGGCGTGGTGGGAGTACCACTTCAGCCAACTCGGCACCTTCGGTGACCGTTCGAGCAGTCTCTTCAACCTCACGCTGATCATCGCCGGGTTCTTGGTCGTGACGTTCGCGCTCTACCTCCAGCGCGACCTGCAGGTGCTCGTCGATCGCGGCGTGCTCACGAAGGCGCACGCCCCACGCACCGTGTCGATCGTGTTCGTCGTGATGGGCGTCATGCTCTCGTGCGTCGGCATCTTCCCGCTGTCGTTCAGCATCCTGCTGCACAACACCTCGGCCATCGGCATGGCCGTGGCGTTCCTCGTGCTGCTGTTCGCCTCGCCGTGGTGGCTCACCGGGCTGCCGGGGCGCTTCTTCGTCGTGAGCTTCAGCTTTGCTGCGGCGCTCATCGGTGGGGCGCTGCTGTTCTACCCGGTGCAGTATTTCAACCTCACGGCCTACGAGCTCGTGGCGTTTGCGATCATCTTCGCCTGGATCGCGATCTTCATCCGCTACATCAACGCGCTCACCGAAGAGGCGGCGCCCGTCGCGGCGTCTGCTGAGGTGGTCTCCGCATGAGCAGCGCACTCGGGCCCTTCGCCGACTCGCCGACCACCGCGGCGCACTACGCCGCGAAGCTTGCGGTCGAAACCGACGCATCCGACGTATGGGCTGCGCGGCAGGCCGGTGAGGTGTTCCACCTCGTCGACGTGCGCGGGCAGGCTGCGTGGGATCAAGGGCATGCGGTCGGGGCACTGCACATCCCGCGGCAGCAGCTGGCTGAGCGCGTAGCTGAGCTCGGTGAGGGCATCCCGGTCGTCGTCTATTGCTGGTCTCCGGGCTGTAACGGCGGCGCGAAGGGCGCGCTCGAACTCGCTCGCCTGGGCGTGCCCGTGAAAGAGATGCTCGGCGGCTTCGAATACTGGGCGCGCGAGGGCTACCCCGTCGAGGCCGCGAGCGGCCCGCTCGACTACGAGACCGACAAGCTCACCAACGTCGTCGACTGACCCGACTCGGCCTAGTTGCCGAGCAGTGCCGCGACCCCCACGGTCAGCAGCGGCGCCACGATGAGCGCGGGCAGCATGTCAGCCACGGCCACTGCACGCAGGTTGAGCAGGCGCAGGCCGACGCCGAGCAGCAGCACGCCGCCCGTCGCGGTGAGGGCCGCGATGGCCGCGCCCGACATGACCGAGCCGAGCGCGAAGGCCAGCACGGTGAGCAGGCCCTGCCAAATGCCAACGGGAATCGCCGAGAAGGCGACGCCCCAGCCGAGCGAGGCGGCGAAAGCGATCGACGCGAAGCCGTCGAGCGTTGACTTGAGGGCGAGCTGGTCGATGCCCTGGCCCGTGCCGTCTTGAAACGCTCCGAGAATGGCGAGCGGGCCGATCGCGAACACGAGCGACGCGTCGACGAAGCCGTTGATGAACTTCTCGCGGGCGGTGAGGGTGAGGCGAGCATCCACGAGACTGTCGGCCAAAGGGGCGTCGGCGACGGATGCTCCGCGCCGCCCGCGCCGCATCAACCGGTCTTGCAGCCACCCCCCGAAGCCCTCGAGCCGCCGCTCGATGCCCGCGAGTGATCCGACGATGCTGCCGATGAGCAGCGCGCCGATGACGACGAGGAAGGTACCGCCGGCGCCGACCGCGCCGACGAACTCGCTGTCGGTGAGCGAGACGAGGTTGAGGCCACCGAGCACGATCGTGATGAGGCCCAGGGCATCGGTGACGACGCGGTTCGTGCGCTCGGGCAGGCGGTTGCCGATGAGCACGCCAATGGCGGCTCCGACGACGATGGTGACGATGTTGAGCAGGGTGCCAAGGCCGACGATCACCGACTCAGGCTAGTGCCGCTAGCGCCGCTCGGCGCACCGGCCTACAGTGACCCCATGCGCACTCCTGCCGACTACGTTCGCGGGGTGCAGCACCCCGAAGCCTTCCACGGGCGGGGAGTGCGCCGCGGCTACTTCGAGGGCTGGTACATCAAGCTCGTGTCGGCTGACTTGTCACAGCGGTGGGCGGTGATTCCTGGCGTCTTTCGCGGGCTCGCCGAGGCCGAAGGAACCCGCGATGAGGCCTTCGTGCAAGTACTCGACGGCTTGAGCGGGCGCAGCTGGTACCACCGCTTCGAGGTCTCTGACTTCGAGGCCGCGAGCGATCGCTTCGACGTGCGCGTGGGCGGCAACACCTTCGGCCCGAGCGGGGTGACGCTCGACCTGCCGCAGTTGCGGGGGAGCATCCGGTACACCACCGAATTGCAGCCCTGGCCGGTGAAGCTGCGCGAGCCCGGCATCATGGGCTGGTACGGCATGGTGCCCTTCATGGAGTGCTTTCACGGCATCGTCTCGTTCGGCCACGGGCTGAGCGGCGAGCTCAACGTCGAGGGCACTCCGCAGAGTTTTGAGGGTGGCCGCGGCTACATCGAGAAAGACTGGGGCCAGGCGTTTCCGGCCGGCTATGTCTGGATGGCCAGCAACCACATCGACTCTGACCCCGAGGCGAGCTTCATTGGTTCGGTCGCGATCATTCCCTGGATGGGCCGCGCGTTTCGCGGCTTCATCGTGGGCCTGCAGCACAGCGGGCGCTTGCACCGCTGGACCACCTACAGCCGCGCCCGCGAGCGCCGCCTCGAGATCGACGACAGCCACGTGCGCTGGAGCCTCGAGGGCCGCGACGGCATCATCGAACTCGAGGCCGAGCGGGTGCGCGGCGGCCTGTTGCACGCGCCCCTGCGCACGGCGATGCACCAGCGGGTCGAAGAGACTCTGGATGCTCGCATCACCCTGCGCCACCGCGACCACGACGGCCGCACCCTGCTCGAGGGCACCGCGCGGGCGGCGGGCCTCGAGGTCTTCGGCGACACCGACCGGCTGCTCGGGCTGTAGCGCCTGACGCGCGGCGGGCCGCGATATCGTCGCGTGACCTGTTGTCCCCGTCGAAAGGCACACCCATGGCCATCGTCTGCCGCACCGGCTCGGTCACCCGCGCCGACCAGACCCACACTCCGCTCGAGCTCCCTCTCGCCGATCCGCTCGGCGCCGACATCGCGACCACCTACCTCGAGGTGTTCTCCGGCAAGGCCACCTCGCTCGATGTCGGCATCTGGGAGACCGACCCGGGCCGCTCGCGGTGGGAGTTCACCGACAGCGGCGAGGTCATCTACGTGATCGCGGGCCGCATGACGGTGATCGAAGACGGCCACGACCCGATCAGTGTCGAGCCCGGCGACCTCGTGATCTTCCCCGTCGGCTGGGTCGGCTTCTGGGAGGTCACCGAGCCGCTCAAGAAGGTCTACGTCATCTTCGAGTGACGGCGGCTACTGCCCGACCGCGCGCTGCAAGAGCTCGGTGATGCGCGCCTTCTCACCCGCATCCACTGACGTCACGGCGAACGACGCGGGCCACATCGCGCCCTCATCGAGCTGAGCGGTGTCGTTGAAGCCGAGCGTCGTGTAGCGAGTGTCGAACTTGCTGGCCGGCTGCACGAAGCACAGCACTTTGCCGTCAAGCGCGTATGCGGGCATGCCGTACCAGGTGCGCGGAGCCAACTGCGGAGCCGCCGCCATGATCACCTCGTGCAGCGTCGTGGCGAGCGCGCGGTCGCCCTCGTCGGGCAGCTTCGCAATCGCTGCGAGCAGGTCGCCCAACTCGGCCTCAGCCTTCGCGGCCCCCTTGGCCCGCTTCGCCTCGGCGCGCAGCTCGGCCGCGCGCTCTTTCATGGCGGCCTTTTCGTCCGCGGTAAACCCCTCGGCGCCGGTGGATGCTCGACTCTCGTTGCTCATGCGCCCAGGCTAGCCCCGCCTCGGGTCACGAGCGGGCAGCGCGACAAGCTAGGCCACGAATCGAGCGAACCGTTCTGCGAGGTAGTCGCGATCCGGTCGGTCATCGCGCCGACTGGGCAATTCAAGTGCCTTGCCGTTCATCGCCTGCAGCCCGAACTGAAGCATGGGTCCGTCGCGATCGGCGAGCAGCCGCTCGTTGATGTGAACCACGTAGTCGGGACTCACGCCGAGAAAGTCTTGGTCGTACGCCGCATGGTGGATCTTGCACATCGCCATGCCGTTTGTCACCACAGGCAGGCCGCGTTCGTCACTGTCGCTGATGATGTGGGCGGCATCCAGGAGCTCTGGGTATTTGAGCGTGCAAACGGCGCACTTCTTGTTGTAAGCGCTCAATACTCGGGCGCGGAACATTGGCTGGTGCACCCGCTGCTTCACCAACCGGGCGACATACTTCTTGTCGAGCGTCACGGCTTCTTTGCTGCGCAACCGGCTGTCATCGAGATCGACGATGAAGTGCCGATTCTCGATGTCGACATCAATCACATACACCGGGAAGACGGGCACGTACAGGTTGGGAAGCGGCTTCTCAAACAGGATGATCGGAACGCCCGTTTCGAGCGCGACCAGCAGTTTTCGGTTGTCGCCCGCATCGACGGAGCCTTTCGCCCACGAGTAGCGGAGTAGGGCTGATTCACGGTCGATCGCATCGTCGTAGGGATTGTTGCGGCCCCCATCGCTCGCAGACACGATGGTGAGGCTCGCATCGAACTCCTGCGGGTTGCGAATTCCCCGGCTGGTGTCGATAAGGGGCATCCGCAGGCCGTTGCGCATGACGAATCCGGTGAGTTCGTCACGACTGGCGAAACCTCCGCGCGAATCGATGAAGATCTCAAGATCGGCGAAGAGCTCAAGTCTCAGGAGGGCCTGTTCTTCGATGGACAGCATGAAGTCTCCTCACGTCGATTCCCGCAGCCTAGCTCGTTCGAGTTCGTCGGGGTGAGCGCGAGACGGAGGAGGCATTCGCTCGATCATGATGAAGGGCCGGGGCCTCCGCAGAGACCCCGGCCCGAGCATACGTCAGCCGGAGAAGCCGCCGATTAACCCGCCACGAGGTCGAAGCGGTCGGCGTTCATGACCTTGGTCCAGGCGGCGACGAAGTCGTGCACGAACTTGGCCTTGCTGTCGTCTTGCGCGTAGACCTCGGCGTACGAGCGCAGGATCGAGTTCGATCCGAAGACGAGGTCGGCCCGCGTGGCCGTGTGCTCGACCTTCCCGGTCGTGCGGTTGCGCAGGCTATAGGCGTTGAAGCCGGCCGGCTCCCACACGTAGGTCATGTCGGTGAGGGTCACGAAGAAGTCGTTCGTCAGCGCGCCGACGGTGTCGGTGAAGACGCCGTGGGTGGTGCCGCCGAAGTTCGTGCCGAGCATGCGCATGCCGCCGACCAGGCAGGTCAGTTCGACCGGCGTCAGGTTCATGAGGCTCGCGCGGTCGAGCATGAGCTCTTCGGCGGGCACCGTGTAGTCCTTCTGCACGTAGTTGCGGAACGCGTCGTGAATGGGCTCGAGCGGCACGAACGAGTCAGCGTCGGTCCACTCAGCGGTCGCGTCACCGCGGCCCGGGTGGAACGGCATGCTCACCGCGACGCCCGCCTTCTGCGCAGCATCCTCAACCGCACAGTTGCCGCCCAGCACGATCAGGTCGGCCACGCTCACGCCGGTCTCGGCCGACAGCGACTCGTAGACCGCGAGCACGCGGTTCAGGCGCTCCGGCTCGTTGCCGTGCCAGCTGCGCTGCGGCTCGAGGCGAATGCGCGCGCCGTTGGCTCCACCGCGCTTGTCAGAGTCGCGGTAGGTGCGCGCAGAATCCCAGGCGGTGCTCACCAGGTCGCTCATCGACAGCCCGCTGTTCCGGATGCTCTGCGCAACCGCGGCCACGTCGTAGCCGCTCTTGCCGGGCGTGACCGGGTCTTGCCAAATGAGGTCTTCCGCCGGCTGCAGTGGCCCCACGTACCGGGTGCGCGGGCCCATGTCGCGGTGGGTCAGCTTGAACCACGCGCGCGCGAAGACCTCGCTGAAGTACTCGGGGTCGTTGTAGAAGCGCTCCGAGATCTCGCGGTAGATCGGGTCTTTGATCATGGCCATGTCGGCATCCGTCATGATCGGGTTTTGGCGGGCGGTGCCCTCCGCGTCGAACGGCATGTCCTCTTCGGCGATGGCGACAGGCTCCCATTGCGATGCGCCAGCCGGGCTCTTCGCGAGCTGCCACTCGTGGTTCAACAGCATGTGGAAGTAGCCGTTATCCCACTGCGTGGGGTGCGTCGTCCAGGCGCCCTCGAGGCCGCTCGTCACGGTGTCTTTGCCGATGCCGCGGCTGGTGTGGTTGTTCCAGCCCAGGCCCTGCTCGGCGATGTCGGCACCTTCGGGAGCGGGCCCGAGGTTCTCGGCCCGGCCGTTGCCGTGCGTGCGGCCGACGGTGTGTCCACCGGCGGTCAGTGCAACTGTCTCTTCATCGTTCATCGCCATGCGCGCGAAGGTCTCGCGCACTTGGGCGGCGGTCTTCAGCGGGTCGGGCACGCCATTGACGCCCTCGGGGTTCACGTAGATGAGGCCCATCTGCACGGCGGCGAGCGGGTTCTCCATCGTGGTCGGGTCGTCGACGCTGCCGTAGCGCTCGTCACTCGGAGCCAGCCACTCTTTCTCGCTGCCCCAGTAGGTGTCTTTCTCGGGGTGCCACAGGTCGTCGCGGCCAAACGAGAAGCCGAAGACCTTGTGGCCCATCGACTCGTACGAGAGCGTGCCGGCCAGAATCATCAGGTCGGCCCAGCTGATCTGGTTGCCGTACTTCTTCTTGATCGGCCACAGCAGTCGGCGGGCCTTGTCGAGGTTGCCGTTGTCGGGCCACGAGTTGAGCGGAGCGAACCGCTGCGTGCCCGACCCGCCGCCGCCACGGCCGTCGGCCGTGCGGTAGGTGCCGGCCGAGTGCCAGGCCATGCGAATCATGAGGCCGCCATAGTGGCCCCAGTCGGCGGGCCACCAGCTCTGGCTCGTGACGAGCAGCTCTTTGACATCTGCCACGAGGGCATCAACATCGAGCTTGGCGAGTTCGGCGCGATAGTCGAAGTCGGCACCCAGGGGGTTCGTCTTCGTGTCGTGCTGCGACAAGATGTCGAGGTTGAGGGCGTTCGGCCACCACTCCCGGCCCGTGCCGTTCATAGAGGTGTGGGCTCCGTGCACAACGGGGCAGGTTCCGGCGACGTCAGTCATGTGATCCTCTTTCTCGTATTGCCCAGGCTACCGCCGCACCATCGTGCTGGGCTGGGCAGACGGAGGTCAGCGACAAGCAAGCATCGTGGCGCTGCACGCAGATTGTGTGCTGGCTCCGATACGGGCCAATCGCGGGTCATTCCCCTTAGACCGCTGCACGAACTAGCCTGGCGCGATGAAGCGGATGAACGCTCGATCTCTCTCGCTCGCGCTGAGTGGCGCGCTGGTGGTCATGGTGGCGGGATGCTCGTCGCCCGTTGCTGCCCCGAGCACTACCCCAGAGACAGCCTCGGTGTCGCCCACGCCCTCGCCGACCACGACGCCCGCGATCGAGGCGCGCTTCGTGGTACCTGATCAGTGCGTCGACCTGGTCTCTCCCGCCATCCAACAGTCCCTCGCCGCTCGCGGTCCGGCAACCGAAGTCAGCCCATACTCCGACGTGCCCCTCGGCGGGCCGTACCAGGTGGGCGACCCATTGGGTGAAGGTCTCGAGACGGGCACGGTCACGGACTATTTGCTATGCGACTGGGGGGTTCGCGGATCAAAGGTCGAGATTCTGCTGGCGGCCGTCGACGCCGACACCTACACACCGTGGGCCAACGAGATCAACTACTGGGAGTTCGGTGTCGCGGCGACCGCCGAGGGATTGACGTGGTCACTCGACGGAGACATCAGAGATAGCCAGGGGCGAGTGACCAGCAACATCGGCGCCGCCGACTACTGGATTCTGCGCGACCACAGCATGATTCAAATTCAGGTGGAGCCGGGCAGCCCGGCCGCGCTCCAGGAGGCGATCGCCATCGCGGCCGACATCGTCGCCACGACGGGCGCTGACTGAGAGCAGTCACCCCGTCGGTGTCGGGCGGAAGGGAAAGACGAAACCCCCGCGCACAGGCGGGGGTTCGGGTGGTGGCTCCGACGGGCGTCGATCCCGTGACCTCACGATTTTCAGTCGTGCGCTCTACCAACTGAGCTACAGAGCCTCAGGGCCGCGAAGCCCTGATACGGAACAAGCCCCCATGAGAGAGGGCCCGTCGCCGTGGCGACCCTGACCGGACTTGAACCGGCGACCTCCGCCGTGACAGGGCGGCGCGCTAACCAACTGCGCTACAGGGCCAAACGTATTCAGTTGTGTGGTCGTGCTGTGGTGGTGCGGTGTTTCGATAGTGCTGTTGGCTGCGCTGCTGGTGACCCCAACGGGATTCGAACCCGTGCTGCCGCCGTGAAAGGGCGGTGTCCTAGGCCACTAAACGATGGGGCCAGGTGGCGCGAGCCGCAGAGCAACCGAGGCATAAGCATACGGGTCGATCAGCCGTTATGCCAAACCGGCCGCCACTCGCGGCACGCGCGGGTTCGGCGACGATCCGACTGGCCTCCCCGGCCGGGGCCGACACGCGGGTTAGCGTGCCAAACAGGATGCGGGCGCTCTGCCATCAGGGCGCCCTGCGACGCGTGCGGTGCACTACCTGGCCGAACGCGGCATCCGTTGGTACTGTTGTCAATGGTGCTCGTGTGAAAGTTGTGACATAACGCGATTCGGGATGTCAGGCCACACGCGGGCGGGTACGGGGAGCAATCATGCAGACAGAAAATCGTCGCCGGGCACGCGGGTTCATCGCGGCCATCGCGGCTGTCGCTCTGCTCGTCACCGGGGCGATCGCTGTAACCGAGCGGCCCGCCTACGCGGTCGACTATCCGTCGTGGAACGACGTCGTCGAAGCTCGCCGAAACGTGGCGACCGCTCAAGCGCAGATCACGGAGATCAAGGCCGCCATCGCCGCCATCACCGCCGAGGTCGAGCGCACGCAGGCCATTGCCGAAGAGAAGGGCGCGGTCTACTACGAGGCCCAACTGGCCTTCGACGAGGCTGCCTATGTTGCCGACCAGTTGCAGGCTCAGGCCGACGAGGCCCAAGCGCGCGCTGACGAGTCGCGCTCGCGCGCAGGCCAATTCGTGGCCGAGCTCGCTCGCTCGGGTGGCGGTGACCTCTCGGCCTCGCTCTTCACCAACCCCGGTCAAGCCGATGAGCTTCTCTCGCGGCTCGGCTTCGCCAGCAAGATCACCGAACAGGCCGAGGGCATCTACGCCGCGGCGCTGCAAGACCAGAACGCCGCGCAGTCACTCACCGACCAGGCCAATGTCGCCAAACAGATTCGTGATGAGCTGCGCATCGAAGCGCAGGCCGCCTACGAAGAGGCGCAGGCCGCAGCCCTCGAAGCGCAGACCGCCCTCATTGCTCAGCAAGAGAACCAGACGCGGCTCGAAGCGCAGCTGGCCGTGCTCGTCGAAGACCGCGCAGCGACCGAGGCCGACTATGCGGCGGGCATCGCCGCGCAATACGGCTCGGGCTCGAGCCTTGACGCCGGTCAGATCGTGAACGGATGGGCCGTGCCCACCTCGGGCTACATCTCGTCGCCCTACGGCTACCGCGTGCACCCCGTGACAGGCGCTGTCGCCTTCCACTCCGGCACCGACATTGCTACCTCGTGCGCTCGCCCCATCTATGCGGCGTCGAGCGGCACCGTCGAGTACGCCGGCTGGAACGGCACGTTCGGCCTTTTCGTGCGCATCAACCATGGCAACGGACTCACGACCGGATACGCGCACATTCAAGAAGGCGGAATCCTGGTGCAGATGGGCCAGCCCGTCGCGGTCGGTCAGCAGATCGCGCGCGTCGGATCGACGGGTCGATCAACCGGCTGCCACTTGCACTTCGAGGTTCGCCAGAATGGGTCATCGACCGACCCCATGCCCTACCTGCGCAATAAAGGCTTGACCGTTGGGTAGCCGACTCTGATGCACCGCCTCGGGCGCCGTGCACGCAGAGTCGTCGCCCTCGCGACGGCTCTCGTTCTGGCGCTCGGGGTCGCATCTGCCCAACCCGTGCTGTCGGCGCTCGCCGCGCCCGCGGCTCCGTCGTGGGATGACGTTCAGGCTGCGAAGGGCGATGTCGAGGCCACCGAAGTGGCGGTGGCGCGCATCCTCGAATCGGTCGAGGGCATGAATGTCGAGCTCGAACAGCTGCGCATCTCTTCGCTCGTGGCGGGCGAGCAGTATCAGCAGGCCACGCTCGCGCTCGATGAGGCAACGACGGCAATGGTCACTGCCGAACGGCGACGGGATGCTGCGCTCGAGCGCGCGGAGGCCTCCGGCCAGCAAGCCGCCCAGCTCGCGACGCAGCTCGCGCGTGCCGGGGGAGGCGACCTCACCATGGCCCTGATGGTGAGTGGAGACAACGCCGACGATTTGCTCTACCGACTCGGAACGATGAGCGCCCTCAGCGCCCGCACCGACGCGGTGTTGACGCGCGCGGTCGCCGACCGCAACGTGGCCGGTGCGTTGAGCGACCAGGCCGTTGTCGCACGAGATGCCCGCGCCGAGCTCGCGGCTGAGGCCGAGGCGAGCTTCACCGCCGCGACCACGGCGGCGGGCGACGCCGAAGACCGCGCGGCCGCACAGCAAGTGCTGCTCGACGAGCTGTCAGAGAAGCTTGCCCTGCTCACGGGACGATCGGCCGCGCTTGAGCGGGCGTACCTGGATTCGCTGGAGACGCCGCCGGCCGGGCCGAGCCCGTCGCCGAGCAATCCTGCGCCGTCGCCGAGCTCGCCGTCGCCGAGTCCGAGTGTCCCCGCGCCTAGTCCGACTCAGCCGAACCCGACGCAACCCAACCCCAGCTCGCCAGCGCCCAGCCCGTCCGGCTCGGGCACGCCGCCGCCATCGGCGCCGGCGCCCTCATCCGGGCCTCAACCGAACGCGGCCGCGGTCGCCACGGCAATCGCGTTCGCGCGTGCGCAGGTCGGCGAGCCGTACCAGTTCGGCGCGGCGGGCCCGAACGCCTGGGACTGCTCAGGCCTCACGATGATGGCCTACTCGGCCGCAGGCCTGGCGATCGGCGGCCACGGTTCCACCGCGCAGTACACACGAGCATCGTCGCGCGGCCTGCTCGTGCCCTACGGCCAGGTGCAGCCGGGCGATCTCATCTTCTACAGCTCGGGCGGGTCTGCCGCGGGCTCGAAGTATCACGTGGCGCTCTACATCGGCGATGGCCTGATGATCGAGGCGCCGTATCCGGGCAAGCCCGTGCGCATCGTGCCGGTGCGCAGTTATGACCGCGTCGGGCTGGTGGCGCGACCGAGCGGTTAGCGCTCGACGCGACAGCGAACGCTAGTGCCCGGCGGCCGGAACGTAGGCCGCGATGCCGGCCTGCACGATCGCCTCGGCTTCGGCGGCGTCGCCCCAGCCCTCGGTCTTGACCCACTTGCCGGGTTCGAGGTCTTTGTAGTGCTCGAAGAAGTGCTCGATCTCTTTGCGGGTCTGCTCCGGAACATCCGCGATGTCCTGAATGTGCGCCCAGCGCGGGTCTTTCGATGGCACGCAGATCACCTTGGCATCGCTGCCGCCGTCGTCGGTCATGTTGAACACGCCCACGGGGCGCACCTGCACGCCAACACCCGGGAAGAGCGGAAACTCGAGCAGCACGAGCGCATCGACGGGGTCGCCGTCGAGGCCGAGGGTGTTCTCGAAGTAGCCGTAGTCGGTGGGGTACACGAACGACGTGAAGAGCACGCGGTCGAGAAACACGCGACCCGTCTCGTGGTCGACCTCGTACTTGTTGCGGCTGCCGCGAGGAATCTCGATGACGACGGGGTAGGCGCCCATGGGCGTGCTCCTTCGATGCGGGGAATGAGGAGAAAGACGAGTGCGCGAGCGCGGCTCTAACCTTAGTGGATGCCCTCCGAGCCCTCCGCGGTGCCGCGACGGCCCCGGCTCACCCCCGCGGTCGCCGACGCACGCCGCGCCGTGCGCGACTCGCTCGCCGGGCTGCCCGAGGGCTCGTTCGTGCTGGTTGCCCTGAGCGGTGGCCCCGACTCGCTGGCGCTCGCCGCGGCCACCGGGTTCGAGGCGCCGCGGCTGCGGTTGCGCGCGGGCGCGGTGATCGTCGATCACGGGCTGCAGGCCGGGTCGGCCGTGGTGGCTGAGCGCGCGGCGGAGGCGGCGCGGGCGCTCGGGCTCGAGCCGGTGCAGGTGGAGCGGGTCGAGGTCGTGGGGCCGGGCGGCCCCGAGGGTGCGGCACGGGATGCGCGGTACGCCGCGCTTGAGGCCACGGCCGTGCGGCTCGGTGCCGCCGCCGTGCTGCTCGGGCACTCGCTCGACGACCAGGCCGAGACGGTGCTGCTGGGGCTCGCGCGCGGCAGCGGCACGCTGAGCATCGCGGGCATGGCCGAGGTCGCGGGGCTCTACCGCCGACCGTTGCTCGGGCTGCGCCGGGCCGCGCTCGCTCAGGCTTGCGCCGACCAAAGTCTTGAGCCGTGGCACGATCCGCACAACGACGATGAGCGTTTTGCGCGCGTGCGAGTGCGGCGCAGCATCCTGCCGCTGCTCGAACGAGACCTCGATGCGGGAATCGTCGAGGCGCTCGCCCGCACCGCCGCGATCGCGCGTGATGACGCCGAGGCGCTGGACCAGATGGTCGACGAGGTTGCCGAAGAGCTCGTCGAGTTGCCCGAGGGCGGGTGCTCGCTGCCGGTCGCCTGGCTCGCCGCTAACCCCGCAGCGCTGCGCAACCGGGTCATCCGCCTCGTCGCACGCACCGAGTTCGGCGTCTCGCTGAGCCGAGCGCAGACACTCGAGGTGGCGCGGCTCGCGACCGACTGGCACGGGCAGGGGCCCGTTCACCTGCCCGGCATTAGGGTGGAACGCGTCGGCGGCCAGCTCGTGTTCGTGGCCGCCGCGTCTGCCTGACCGCCCGTTTGCCCGTTCTGCCGGAGGAGACCCCGTGGACGTCGATGACATCCGCTCTGACCTGACCGAGGTGCTCTTCACCGAGCAGGAGATTCACGCGAAGCTCGCCGAGCTCGCTCGCCGGGTCGAAGCCGATTATGGGGATGCTCCGCCACTGCTCGTCGGCGTGCTCAAGGGCGCGGTCATGGTCATGGCCGACTTCGCGCGCGAGCTGAGTTGCCACGTCGAGATGGACTGGATGGCCGTGTCGAGCTATGGCGCGAGCACCCAGTCGAGCGGCGTCGTGCGCATTCTGAAAGACCTCGACACCGAGATCGCGGGCCGCGATGTGCTCATCGTCGAAGACATCATCGACTCGGGCCTGACTCTCGCCTGGCTGCGTGCCAACCTCGAGTCGCGGGGTGCGAAGAGCGTGAAGATTCTCGCCCTGCTGCGCAAGCCCGCGGCCGCCAAGGTCGAGGTTGAGGTGGAATACGTCGGCTTCGACATTCCCCCCGCGTTCGTCGTCGGCTACGGGCTCGACTACGCCGAGAAGTACCGCAACCTGCGGGCCGTCGGTGTGCTCGCCCCCCACGTCTACAGCGACTAAGGCCTCTGCGCCTCGGGCGAACATCCAGCGGCCACCAACAGGGCGCGCGATAGCCTGACAGGCACGTTCCACCAGCAGAAAGGTGCGGGGCTACCAGCCCGCCAGCCCATGAATTTCAAGCGAATCGTTCGAGGCCCGTTCCTCTACATCGTCGCCGGAGCCCTCGTGCTCTGGATCGGCTTCGCCCTGCTCAG
>JAYUKK010000020.1:0-5766 GCA_043764515.1 Microbacterium sp. | reverse complement strand
AACGGCGAGTTGTTCGCCTCTGCGGCCCAGGTCGTCTTTGCGTGCCATGTCGCCTCCTGCTGAGCAGGGTGCCGCATGGCACAACCACACGGGCCGTGCGGCACCCTGCTCAGCAGGAGGCGACATGGCACGCAAAGACGACCTGGGCCGCAGAGGCGAACAACTCGCCGTTGATCATCTGACGGCGCAGGGGTACACGATCATCGACCGCAATTGGCGCTGCCCGATCGGTGAAATTGACATTGTTGCGCGGTACGGCGCAACGGCCGTGGTGGTCGAGGTCAAGACCCGGTCGGGGGTGGGCTTCGGGCATCCGCTCGATGCCGTGACGCCTCGCAAACTTGCGCGGCTGCGCCGGCTCGCCGGAGCGTGGTGTGACGCGCACCCGGGTCAGAGTGCGATTCTGCGAATCGACGTCATCGGCGTGATCGCGAGCCGAGATGGCGTCAGCATCGACCACGTGCGGCAGGCCTGCTGATGCCCGTGGCCCGCACGCTCGCCGTTGCCTTGCACGGAGTCGACGGTGCCCTCGTCGAGATCGAAGCTGACCTCGCTAACGGGCTACCCGCCTTCACCATCATCGGACTGCCCGATGCTGCGCTCGGCGAAGCAAAAGACCGGGTGCGCTCCGCTGCTGTGAACTCTGGCTGCGACTTGCCCGCCCGCAAGGTGACGGTCAATCTTTCGCCCGCGTCGCTGCCCAAGCACGGCTCGGGCTTCGACCTCGGTATCGCGGTCGCCGCCCTTGCCACCACAGGGTTCGTGAGCATTGCGGCCATCGACGGGGTTGTGCACCTGGGGGAGTTGTCGCTCGACGGTCGGCTGCGTCCCGTCGCGGGCGTGCTGCCGGCCGTACTTGCCGCACGCCGAGCAGGAGCCCGAGCGGTCGTGGTGCCGAGCGGCAACGGCGATGAGGCGCGGCTGGTCCCAGGCATCCGTGTGATCGCGGCCGCTTCGCTGCGGGACGTACTCATTGGCCACGGCGCGGCTCTCGAACCTGTGCCGGTCGAGGCGCTCGCGGCACCGGCGTTCGAGGGCGCCGCGATCGAGTCGGGCGATCTCGCCGACGTCATCGGTCATCCCGAGGCAATCGAAGCGTTGCAAGTCGCGGCGGCCGGCGGTCACCACATGCTGATGCTGGGGCCGCCCGGAGCGGGAAAGACCCTCCTGGCATCGCGGTTGCCGGGCCTGCTGCCCGATCTTGAGCCGGATGCTGCGGTCGAGGTGTCGTCGATCCGCTCGCTTGCGGGGCTGCCGCTGGGATCGTCACTCGTCACCCGCCCGCCCCTTGAGTCGCCGCACCATAGCGCGACGATGGCGGCGCTAGTCGGTGGGGGCAGCGGGCTTGTTCGCCCCGGAGCAATCTCGCGGGCAGCGCACGGGGTGCTCTTTCTCGATGAGGCGCCCGAATTTGCCAGCGCTGTACTCGACGCGCTTCGCCAACCGCTCGAAACCGGCGAGATCACCATTCACCGGGCTCGTGCGACAGCGAGGTTTCCGGCGCGATTTCAGCTCGTGCTGGCGGCAAACCCGTGCCCGTGTGGGCAGGGCGGCGATGACGACTGCACGTGCACGCCCGTCATGCGGCGTCGCTACCTTGGTCGCCTTTCGGGCCCCTTGCTTGATCGCATCGATCTGCACCTCACCGTTCGTCGAGTGAGTGTCGCGCACATGACCGAGGGCGGCGCCGGCGCGGTGACCACAGCGATGGCACGTGAGCGTGTCTCGGCGGCGCGCGAACGTGCACGGGAGCGCTGGGGTCGTCAGGGCTGGTCGCTCACGGCGCACGTGCCGGGGCCCGTACTGCGATCGGCCCCGTGGCGACTGGCGGCGAGCGATCGGGGTGTTCTCGACCGCGCCCTCGAGCGCGGAGCGCTCACCATGCGCGGCTACGACCGGGTACTTCGCGTCGCGTGGACGCTGGCTGACCTCGACGGCGCTGACCAACCGACCGGCGATCACGTCGGCCGCGCACTGTTCTTGAGAAAGGGAATCTGAATGACTCGCTGGGGAATCGACGACCATCGAATCGCGGCGGCATTGTCCGCCGTGCGGCCGGGGGCCGAGGCCGAGAGGGCCCACGGGCTCGATGCCGCGGCAGCGGAGCACCGAGACCTCGAAGAGCAAAAGGAAATCGATGAGCCACGAGAAATCGATGAGCCGGGGGAGCTCGACGATCTCTTCGCGCGCGCCATTTGGGCCGTGCTCGTCGAGCCGGGGGATAGCGTCGCGGGTGCGCTGATTGCCGCAGTGGGGCCCGTCACTGCCGCCCGCCTGGTGATCGACCGCGCACCGGCGGCGACGCTGAGCGACGCTACGCGCGGTGAGGTCTCACCCGAGAAAGCAAGCGCCGGGCTCACTCGGTGGACGGAGCGTCTTCGCGCCAACGACGTCATGCGCAGCCTCGAGAGTGCCGCGCGGTGCGGTGCAGTCATGGTCGTTCCCAGCGACGCGTACTGGCCTCAGGGCCTCGACGCGCTCGGCGACAGCCCTCCCGTGCTGTTGTGGGCGCGCGGCGACCTCGCACTGCTTCGACGGCACGGGGTCGCCATTGTGGGGGCGAGGGCGGCGACGGGATACGGCGAGCACGTGGCGATGGAGTTTGCTGCCGGGCTGTGTGCCCGTGACGTGGTCGTCATTTCCGGCGGTGCCTACGGCATCGATGGCATGGCTCACCGGGCTGCTCTCGCGAGCGGGGGTGCCACGATTGCCGTGCTTGCCGGGGGCATTGACCGCATTTACCCGAGTGGGCATGAAGCACTCTTGACGCGTGTGGCGCAGAAAGGATTGCTGTTGTCGGAGGTTCCCTGCGGCACGGCTCCCACGAAGTGGCGATTTCTGCAGCGCAATCGCTTGATTGCCGCGCTCTCCGCGGCCACGGTTGTTGTCGAGGCAGGCCGGCGATCCGGGTCACTCAATACCGCCGGCCACGCACTGGGCATGGGTCGGCCGGTCGGCATCGTGCCTGGGCCGATCACGAGCGCCGCGAGCGCCGGCTGCCATGCAACTCTGCGCGCCGAGCCCGTGGAGTGCGTCACCAGTGTTCCCGAGATCATGCAACTCGCTTTCGGCGGTGACGGAGTGCTCGATATGCCTGACCTCGCCGAGGTGGTGGGCGACCACGGTGCACCGAGGGATGACCCGCTGCAGCTGCGTGTCATCGATGCGCTCCGGCCGCGCCGAGGGCAGACGCCTGTCGAGATTGCGCGATCGGTGGGAGAAGGGTCAGATCGCATCCGGGCAGTGCTCGGTGTGCTCGAGCTCGACGGGCAGGCAGCTCTGGGCGCCGACGGTCTATGGCGCCTGGCCTCGATGGCACTTGCGACGAAGGGCTGAACAAGCGTCACGTCAGGCCGGTATCCTGGGCACATGACGCAGATGGGGCAATATCCGCCGGCCGGCCACGTACTTGTGCACATCTCCGACACCCACTTGCTTGGCCACGGGCGCGCGCTGTACGGCAAGGTTCCGGTTGACGAACGCCTTGCCGTCGCGCTCGCCCGCCTCGAGGCCGGCCCGGTCAAGCCCGACGCGCTCGTGTTCACCGGTGACCTCGCCGACCTCGGCGAACCAGACGCGTATGTGCGCCTACGTGCAGCCGTTGAGCCCGTTGCCGCGCGACTCGGCGCTGAGGTCATCTGGGTCATGGGAAACCACGATGAGCGGGCGCCCTATGCCTCGTTGCTTTTCGACGAGCCCGAGACAGACACGCCGCAAGACCGCGTGCACGACATCCGTGGATTGCGGGTCATCTCCCTCGACACCACCGTGCCGGGCTACCACCACGGAGAGATCACTCCTGCTCAGCTCGAGTGGCTCGCGGGAGTGCTCGCGGAACCGGCCGAACACGGTACGGTCCTCGCGGTGCACCACCCACCCGTGCCGACCCCGCTTGAGGTCATGGCTGTGCTGGAGTTGCACAACCAGCCCGCGCTCGCCGCGGTGCTGCAGGGCACCGACCTGCGGATGATCCTGGGCGGCCACCTTCACTACTCGACCCACAGCCTTTTCGCGGGCATCCCCGTGTCGGTCGCCGCGGCCACCTGCTACACGCTCGACCTCGGTGCTGACGCCGCGCGACTGCTCAGCGGGGTCGACGGTGGCCAGTCGTTCGACTTTGTGCACGTCTACGAGAACCAGGTGGTCACGTCGACGATCCCTCTCGAGGGCTTCCCCGAGGTCACGGGCTTCTCGTCAGAGTTCCGACCGATGATTGACCAGATGCCCGCCGACGAGCGACTCGAACAGCTGTCGAGCAAGACCTCACACTTGAATCTCAACGAGGCGGCGGCGAGCGACGTCTAGGCCCGTCAGCTGACGGGCCCTCGAGCTGAGGTGCCCGCGAGCTGAGGTGCCCGCGAGTTGACGGGCCCGCGAGGTCTAGCGCGGCGCGGGTTAGGCGGCGGGTGGCTCAGCGGGAGCATCCGCCCGCCACGATCGCGCTCGGGGATCAGTGCCCGCGTGCGAACGATAGGTGGCGACGACGCTCTCGAGGTAGCGCGTAATGACGGCTTGCTCGTGCGGGTCGAACGAGTGGATGGCGCGATCGACCTCGGTGACCATCGGCACGATTCTGCTCATGGCGCGGCCGACGGATGCTGGCTCCGGCACCACGAGCGTGCCGCGGCGGTCGGCTGGATTCGGCGTGCGATGCACGTGCCCCAGTGACTCCAGACGATCGATCACGCTCGTCACGGCTCCGGATGACAGGCCGAGTCGGTCGGCGAGCGCCGTGGGAGTTAGTGGCCCTGTTGCGATGAGGTGTTCCATGGCGCTCAGGTCGGTGGGATTCACCGTGAGCT
This sequence comes from Microbacterium sp., assembly GCA_043764515.1. GTDB lineage: Bacteria > Actinomycetota > Actinomycetes > Actinomycetales > Microbacteriaceae > Microcella. Next base: position 964 of record JAYUKK010000020.1, on the reverse strand, counting down.
CGTCACCCAGAGATCGCTCGAAGTCGTTTGTGACGTCAAGAAACTCGCGCAACAGCAGCGTTGCGGCGTGGGAATCGCCGAAACTGGGAGTTTGCTGATGTGACTCGTTCACGCTCTGAGTCTACGGCTAGTTTCTTCGATAGTAATGTATCTCGATAATCGAGATAGTCTGTTACAGCAATCCGACCACACTCAGCTCACCCCCACCAGGAGTTCTCTTGATCGCGATCACGCGCTTCATCACCGCCGCCCGAACATCGTGGATCGTGCTCGTCGCCGGCATTGCCGCGACGGCCGCTCTCTTCATCGCCGCTGGCTATCAGTCCGCCGACTCGGCGCCCCCCGTGGGCCTGCCCGAATCGGCGGAGTCGGTGCAGGCCGCTGCCCTGCAAGAGCAGTTTGCCGATGATGACTCGACGAGCGGCTTGCTCGTGTTCGGGCGTGAGAGCGGAGAACTGAGCGACGACGACATCGCTTCCATCACCGAGCGCACGGTCGACTTGGCCGACGTTGCACTCGATGGGTTCGTGCCGCCGCCGACGGTGTCTGACGACGGCACCACGGCGATTGTTGTCGTGCCGCTCTCGATCGAAGACAGTGTGTCGACTCAGTCAGAGCGCGCCGACCAGATTCGCATGATTGCTTCTGACGGGCTGCCTGACGGCATTCAGGTGTGGTTCACGGGCGCCGAGGGCTTCCTCGTCGACATCTCGGCGGTGTTCGAGGGTGCCAACTTCGTGTTGCTGAGCGTAACCGCGCTCGTCGTCGCACTCTTGCTCATCATCACGTACCGCAGCCCCGTGCTCTGGATCGTTCCCCTGGCGGTCGTGGGTGTTGCCGACTTCATCGCGGGCATTGCAGCCCGCTTGGTCGCCGATGCCGCGGGCATCACGCTCGATGGCTCGGTCACGGGCATCCTCTCGGTGCTGGTCTTCGGCGCTGGTACGAACTACGCGCTGCTGCT
>JAYUKK010000019.1:0-1743 GCA_043764515.1 Microbacterium sp. | reverse complement strand
AGCGGCTGCTGCACCGCTTCGCGGTAGTCAGCGCCCTTGGTTCCCTCACGCACGTAGAGCAGTCGCGCCCCGCCGGGATGGTGAGGAAGCCCCTCGAGTACCGAGTCGAGCACCTCATCAAACGCGCCGTCGGCGTAGGCAAGTTGGTACGCCCCCAACTGGGCGTGCTCGTCGATGTCGGCTTGTTTCGTCAGCGGTCGGCCCGTCTTGAGATCGATGATGCGCACGCCGCCGTCAGCATCCACTTCGATGCGATCAACGACGCCTGTGACACGCGCGCGGTCAACCACGGCGTCGAACCGCTGCTCGGCGGCCACGAGGCCGCGGCCCTCGGCGTCGGCATCGCTCAAGTAGGCAGCCACACCCACGGCGTAGCGGCGCGCGAGCCGGCGCTGCTGCTCCGCAAGCCACGGCGACTCGAAGACAAGCTCGCTCCAACGGCTTTCGATCGCCGCCCAGATGGCGTCGACCTCGGGCTGTTTCGCGGTCTCCATCGCCCAGTGCACGATCGTGCCGATACCCATCGCCGGGCCCGTCTCTGCGGGCGCGATGCGGTCGAGAAACCAGTCGAGGGGGGATCGCTCGATCGACTCGAGCTTCGATGGCGAGAGTGCGACCGATTCATCGTCGGCGAAGAGCGGCACCTCTGTCGACGGGCCGACGAGCCCCCACCACGATTCGGGGCTCGCCCCGGGCACCCGCTCGGCCGCGAGGCGCGCAAGCGCCAGCGCCGCCTCGGTGCGGTCGCGGTCACGCGCGACGCGCTCATCGTCCACGAGTTCGCGGCGCAAGCGGCCCACGATGCGGCGGAGAGACCGGGCCCGCACCGGTCGCGCACTCGATGCGGCGATGGCCGCATCGAGTGCAGCAGCCCCCTCGACGCTGACCTCTGCGTTGGCGATGCCCAGCGCCTCGGCGCGCTCGCGCCGTGCGTGCTCGCGCACGAGCGCGAACAGCGCGCTCGGCTGATCATCATCGCCCGCGGTCGCCGTGACGACGAGCTGCCGCCGCGCACGCGTGGCGGCAAGAGTAAACATGCGCAACTCATCGTCGAGCACGATGCGGCGCTCATCGAGATCGTCAACGGGGAGGCCTCGGGCGACGCGACTGATGAGGGGTGCACCGAGCAGCGACCCTCGCACTCGCGTGTTCGGCCAGACCCCCTCGGTCAGACCGGCGATGATGACGACGTCTGCTTCGAGGCCCGTGACCGCCGACGGCGTCGCCACGAGCACGGCGTCGTCGCCGCGCACGGGCGCGAGCAGGTCGTCACCCACATCACTGTCGAGCACGCGCGAAAGAAACGACTCGACGGTGGCGTCGGGCACCGTATCGACGATCGTCGCCGCGGCCGTGAACACGGCCACGACAGCGTCGAGCGCGCGATTGGCTTCCGACGCCGCAACGCCGAACCCGGCCGCCTCGCGGCGCCACCCCTCGGCCACGTGCGACTCGCTCCACGCGAGCCAAAGCAGCTCATCGACTGTCGCGGTGGCCTGGTGCCGCTCAGCAATCGACTGAAGTGTGCGGGCGAGTCGGGCGGCTCGGCGGGCGATGGCGTGGTCGATCGTGGCGAGGCGGTCGGGTGCGGTCAGAGCATCCACCAACAGCTCGTCGGCGGCACGGTCGCCCTCACCGGCCAGTTCTTCGGCACGCAATGCCCGGCGAAGCCGCCGCAGGCCGACCCGATCCAGGCCCCCGAGTGGCCCGAGCAGAAGTTCGGTGGCCGCCGCCGCATCGAGC
>JAYUKK010000018.1:0-5799 GCA_043764515.1 Microbacterium sp. | reverse complement strand
TCTCGGCCGGCACGACGATGATGCGGTCGGCGGCGGCCATGGCGGCGACGAGGTGCGAGCCCGGCCCCGCCACAGGAGTGATGCCCGTCTCGCCCTCAGTGCGCGCCCGCACGAGCTGCACCTTGCCGGGCACCGAGTCGAGGTCGACCGCGAGCACGCGCGATTCGGTTACGCGCGGCGGTAGCCCACCGGCCTCGCGCAGCAGCGGGGCCAGAAAGAGTTCAAACGACAGCTGCGCGCTCACGGGGTTGCCCGGGAAGCACAGCACGGGCACACCCGCGAAGCTCGCCGTGGCCTGCGGGCCGCCCGGCTGCAAAGCGACCGTGCCCACCCACGCGCCGTGCGGTTCGAGCACCTCGCGCACCACTTCGAACTCGCCCTGCGAGATGCCGCCCGCCGTAACGATGACGTCGGCGGTATCCGCGGCAGCGGTGAGCGCGCGGAGGAACTCTGCCGCGTCGTCCGTGACGCGCTCGCGCAGCACGACGTCGGCGCCCGCCGCCCGCGCTGCCGCCACGAGGGCCGGGCCGTTGGCATCGAAGATTTGACCGGGGCCCAGCGGACGTCCTGGCGCGGTGAGCTCGGAGCCCGTGCTGATGATCGCGAGACGGATGCGCCGCCGCACCCGCACGCGATCGATACCCGCGGCGGCGATCGCGGCCACGTGACGCGAGGCGAGCAGGGTCGGGGCGCCCACGAGCTGGCCACCCGCGGGTACGTCGGCTCCGGCCTCGCGCACGAAAGCGCCCACTTCGACGGCCGCAGTGACCTCGAGGGTCTCGCCTGCATCCGTTATCGATACCGTGGCGCGCTCGACCGGCACGATCGCATCGGCACCCTCGGGAAGGGGGGCACCCGTCATGATCCGCACGGTCGTTGCGGGGGCGAGTGCGGCAACCTCGCCGGGGGCGGCCGCGACCGTGCCCACCACGGGCAAGGTGCGACCGATCACGGCGTCGGCGACGCGCACCGCGAAGCCGTCCATCTGCGAGTTGCGGAACGGCGGTAGAGCGAGGGGAGAGACGACTGCCTCGGTGAGAAGTCGGCCGAGGGCGTAGTCGAGCGCGACATCCTCGAGCTCGCCAGCGAGGGCGTTCGCCAGCATCGCGGCGACGTGCGCGCGATGGTCGTCGACGCTCACGCGCACCGGGTACTCGGCGGCGCGCGCTCGCTCATCGGGGCGTGACGCGTGCATGGAGGCTCCTTCCCGCCGCCCCCATCGTGGCCCACCGCGCGTATATCGGCCACTCTGCGACCCGAAGCCGTAAGGAACTCGAAAGGTGTCTCTCAGGGGCGCGACGGCCCACGCCGTTTACCCTGGGCCCATGTCACCGCGTCGCATCACGCTCTGGGCCGCCGCTGCCGGCCTCACGGCTGCGGGAGCCGTGCTCGCTGTGACCGAACTCCTGGCCCTCATCATCGCTCCGGCCAGCAGCTCTCTTCTCGCCGTCGGTTCGCTCGTGATTGACCTCGCACCACCGTGGCTAAAAGAGGTGACGATCGCCCTGTTTGGCACGGCAGACAAACTCGTATTGCTCATCCTGGTCGGACTGCTCGTGGCCGTGCTGGCCGTGGTCGCGGGAATTCTCGAGCGCCGCCGCCCGCCGTGGGGGGCCGCGCTGCTCGGTGTCGTCGGGCTCGTTGCGCTGACGGCGGTGCTCACCCGCGCCGAAGCAACCGTGTTCTGGGCGGTTCCCACAGTGGTGGGTGTGCTCGTGGGTGTCGTGGTGCTCCGTCGCCTGATCGACATGCTCGACCGTTGGGTCACCACCACGGCGGCGAAGGATCAAGAAGCCGTGGCTCGGGCTGGCCTCGCCCGCCGCTCGTTTTTGGGAGTGCTCGGGGCAACGGCGGCCGGGGCGGTCATCGTCGGGGTCGCGTCGCGGGCCGTGAACGCCGCGACCTCCGTCGCGACGACGGTGCGCGAGGCTTTGCGGCTTCCCGCCGCGGCGACGCGCGCCGCCGCGATTCCGGCGGGTGCCGAACTCGATGTGGCCGGCATCACCCCGTTGGTCACGGCCAACCGTGACTTCTATCGCATCGACACTGCACTGCAGGTGCCGCAGATCGATGCCTCGCAATGGCGTTTGCGCATTACAGGCCTGGTCGAGCAGGAGGTCGAGATCGGCTGGGACGAGCTCGTCGCGCTGCCGATGCAAGAAAGTTACGTCACCCTGATGTGCGTCTCCAACGATGTGGGGGGTGACCTGACGGGCAATGCGCTGTGGCTCGGGCATCCGATTCGCAATCTGCTCGCTCGCGCTCGCCCGCGCCCCGAGGCCGACATGGTGCTCTCCCGCAGCCAAGACGGCTGGACGGCCGGGACTCCACTCGAGGTGCTGCAAGACCCGAATCGGGATGCCCTGCTCGCGATCGGCATGAACGGCGAGCTGCTGCCGCTCGAGCACGGGTTTCCCGTGCGAATGGTCGTGCCGGGGCTCTACGGCTATGTTTCCGCGACGAAGTGGGTCGTCGAGATGAAGGTCACCCGTTTCTCCGACGACGTCGGCTATTGGACTCCGCGCGGCTGGTCAGAGCTCGGTCCGGTCAAGACGCACTCGCGTATCGATGTTCCTCGCCAGAGTTCGTCACTCACGGCCGGCCCGCAGGCAATCGCCGGCATCGCGTGGTCGCAACACGTCGGTATCGAGCGTGTCGAGGTGCGGATCGACGGCGGAGCCTGGCAAGAGGCCCAGCTCGCCGAAGCGATCTCGGCCGACACCTGGCGCCAATGGATGTTCGAGTGGCAGGCCGAGGCGGGCGTACACGCGATCGAGGTGCGCGCAACCGATGTGACGGGCTTCACACAAACCGAGCCCTACGTGCCCGTCGCGCCTGACGGTGCCGAGGGGTACCACGGCATCACGGTCCAGGTCGGCGCGTAGAGCCGGGCAACCCCGCGGTCACTGCAGCGTCACCGTGGCGGGGCCGAGGGTCAGCACGCCATCCGACAGCACGGCGCAGCGCATGCCGCCGCGACGCAGGAGGGCTCGGTGGGCGCCGGGCGCGAGTTCGGCATCCATCCAGCCGCAGGGGTTCGCGGGTCGGGTGGCGCGGAACAGCACGGGGCCGTCGCCCGAGTCGAGGGAGAAGGTCGCGCCACGCATCCCGTCGATGTCGAGGCCGCGCACGAGAATATTGCGCCGCGTCGCGGCCGAGTCGGGCACGGCGTCGAGCTGCAGAGTTTCGGCGACCCAGTCGAGTGACTCCGCCGCCATGATCGTCACCGCGGCGTTGCGGTGGGCGGCGTGCCCGAAGTAACGGTCGCCGACGATGCCGAGCCCCTCGCGCAGTTCGATGCGGTCGCGCAGCTCGGGGCCGTCGGCGGGCAGAGCGCCGTCACTCGGGCGTCCCTCGTAGCGGTGCAGGGGCGAGGCGAGCAGGTGCTCGATCGTGGCGGCAGTCACGGTGCGTGCGGCAGTCACGGTCAATACCGCTCGAGGGTCGGGTCGACCTGCGTCGACCAGGCGTCGATTCCCCCGGTGAGGTGACGGGCGTCGAGTCCTGCCGCGTGCAACAGATCCAGTGCGTGCCTCGAACGGATGCCGTGGTGGCAATACGCCACGATCACGCGATCGCGCGGCAGGCCGACGATTGCCGCGGGCAGCTGCCCGAGCGGGATGAGGGTAGAGCCGGGCAGCGCGACGAGCTCGTGCTCCCAGAGCTCGCGCACGTCGAGCAACAGGGGCGCAGCATCCGTCGCCACCGACCGCGCGAGAAGGGCCGCAAGTTCTGCGGGCGCGAGATCGTCGCTCGGGGCAGCCCGGGTGCTGGTTTCGGGGGCGATACCGCAGAACTGCTCATAGTCGATGAGTTCATTGACCGGCGCGGCCTCGGGGTCACGCCCGTAGGCGAGCTCGCGAAACCGTCCGGAGCGCGCGTCGTAGGTGGTGACGCGGCCGATGAGGCTCTCGCCCACCCCGGTGACGAGAGTGACGACCTGGGCGGCCATGATCGCGCCGATGACGCCGCAGACCGCGGGGAGTACGCCGCCGGTCGCACAGTCGAGCACGGTCGCGGGGTCGGGCGGGGTGGGGAACAGGTCACGATAGCCGGGGCCGCCGACGGGAGCCATGCCCACCTGGCCGTCGAATTGCAGCACGGCGCCCCACACGAGCGGAATGCCGCGCAGCGTTGCGGCGTCGGCGGCGAGGTAGCGCGTCACAAAACCGTCGCTGCCGTCGACGAGCACGTCGTAGTCGGCCAGCAACCCGAGCGCGTTGTCGCTGGTGAACCGCTCGGGGTGCGTGACGATTGTCACGGACGGGTCCATCGCCCGCAGCCGTTCGGCCGCCGAGTCGACCTTGAGGCGGCCGAGGTCGGCCGTGGTGTGCAGGTGCTGGCGGTGCAGGTTGCTGAGTTCGACGACGTCGTCGTCAATGATGCCGATGCGACCCTCGGGCGCGGTACCGACTCCCGAGCCGATGAGTTGGGGCAGCACGACGCTGCCCAGGCCCCCCGCGCCGATGACCAGCACGCGCGCTCGCGACAGAGCCGACTGGGCGTGCTCACCAAAACCGGGCAGCGCGCGCTGACGAGCGTGTCGCGCCGAGTGAGTCATGGTGTGATTGTCTCAGCACCGGCCGAAAGGATCCCGCAGTGAGGGCACACAGAAGCACGCGCGCCCCGGCGGGTGTGCGGGTTCTTGCCGTGGTCGGCCTCGCCCTCATTGTCGGCCCTCTCGTTGCGATCATGGTGCGCGCGCCGTGGGCGCTGCTGCCCGAGATCGTGGCGCGCGAAAGCTCGCTACAGGCGCTCGGCATCTCGCTCGGTACGGCGTCGGCAGCGACGGGTCTCAGCGTGCTCCTGGGGCTCCCTCTTGCCATCGTGCTGGCAGGAGAGCCCGGCGGTTCGCCGTCCGTCGCCGGGCGTATCGTGCGAGCGTTCGTCACCGTTCCCGTCGTGTTGCCCCCCGTGGTCGGGGGCGTAGCGCTCGTTGCCCTCCTGGGCGACGGCGGGCTGGTCTCGCAACCCCTGGCCGACCTCTTCGGCTTTGCTCTACCGACGAGTGCCGCAGCCGTCATCCTCGCTCAGACGTTCGTCGCCATGCCGTTCCTCGTCTTTGCCATCGAGGGTGCATTGCGGGGTTCGGATGCGCGCTTCGGTATTGTCGCCGCCTCGCTGGGCGCTGCCCCACATCGGCGCTTGGTCCGCGTCACGCTGCCGCTGATCGCCCCCGGCATCGCGGCGGGGGCCGCGCTGAGTTTCGCGCGAGCGCTGGGGGAATACGGCGCGACGGTCACGTTCGCCACGAGCATTCCGGGCGTCACCCAGACGCTACCGATGGCGATCTACGCACAGTTGGCTCTCGATGATCGGGATGCCGCCATCGCGCTCTCCCTCGTGCTCATTGCGGTCTCGGTTGTCGTTCTCGTCGCTCTGCGCGATCGCTGGGTGCCCGGGGTCATGCGATGAGCAACGCCGCAGCCGGTCTCGTCGCAGAGGTCAGCCTCACCCGCGGCAGCTTCACGCTCGATGTTGAGCTGGCTGTTCCTGCGGGCACCGTGCTTGCGATCGTCGGTCCGAACGGTGCCGGTAAGTCGAGCGCGCTTCTCGCGCTTGCGGGCTTTCTCGATCTCCGCGAGGCACGCGTTGAACTCGACGGCCGTGAGGTTCACGACCTCCCCGCCGAGCGCCGCGGCATCGGTGTGGTGTTTCAAGACCCTCTGCTTTTCCCGCACTTGAGTGTGCTCGAGAACGTGGCCTTCGGGCCGCGCGAGCAGGGAGCATCCCGTCGCCGGGCCCGCGAGATGGCGGGCGAGTGGCTCGATCGGCTGGGCATCTCCGGGCTCGCAGACC
>JAYUKK010000017.1:0-5800 GCA_043764515.1 Microbacterium sp. | reverse complement strand
TCGCCGTCACCGGCTTGTGCGCCGTAGTCGCCAAAGCTCGCGTGGTTGGCGCCCTCGATCGTGACGAACGTCGCATCGGCCGGCAGCAGGCTCGCGTTTTGCTCGATGATCGCAGGGGTCGAGAGCAAGTCGTTCTCGCCCGCGATGCTCAGCACTTTCAAGCCAGCGCCGCTCACGTCGTTAGCGCAATAGCTCCCGAACAGAACGAGGCCCTCAACGTCGGCACCGGGAGTCATGAGGCACGCGCGCACGCCCCCGAGCGAGTGCCCACCGACGAACCACCGGTCGACGTCGGGCGCTGCGGTCGTGAACTGGTCGACCGTGCGCAGGTCAAAGAACGCGAGGTTCAGGGTGGGCTCGGTAATGAGCACCGTGACGCCGCTCTCTTCGACCACCCCGCTCAACTGCAGCATGTAGGCGTGGGCCTCAACGCGTGCTCCGGGCACGAAGACGAGGCCGGTGCCGTTGGCGTCGGCGGAGGTGGGCGTCATGAGAATGCCCTCCTCGAGGTACTCCACCTGCACGTCGGGGTTGGCCCACACCTCGATCACGGCGCCGCGATCAGCCCGATAAGGCGTGTTGGCCCAGATGAGAAAGCCCAGCATCGCGAGGGCTAGGGCAGCGAGGGCGCCCCACCCGATCGCGCGAATTCGGCGACGGATGCGCCCGGCCGGGCGGTAACGAGTGGCGTCGGCGTGCGCGGCATCGGCGATAGTCATGCGCCATTATCTCGATCAGACCTGGCACAATGGAGCCATCATGAACATTCTCGCCGTGGCCGTGTCGATCTTCCTCTTCGTGTCGTCGTTCGTGCTCTTCGCGTACGCCTTCGCCGTGCCTGAAGAGTTCGCGGCGATCGTGTTCTTCACGGGCATCATGTCGGCGTCGCTCTCGCTCGCCATCCCGTTCCACCTCATGGGTCAGCGCGACTCGCGCTGACGCCCGTGCCGCTTTTCTAGGCGGTCTTGAGCACGTTGGCGGTGAAGTTCTCGAGCCGCTGTTGAAGGCCCGCGCTGCGCCGAGCAACGAGCTCGTCACGCATGAGGCTGAGTTCGCTCATGCCGGGCACGATGCGAATCATGATCGAGCACGCCAGGTCGGTGCACATGTACGTGCCGATCGAGTTGCCATCGCGGCCCGCTTCGCCGCCTCGCGGCGCGCTGAACATGACGACCTGGATCGAAGGCTGTGGGGTGTGGCACAGCGAGCACATCGCCCCGATGCCCGGGCGTAGTGCCGAGCTCGCCGCCCGCACCAAGATGCCGACGGGGCGGTCGTTGACCCAGTGCACGATGTAGCCGCGGGGCGAGCCGGCCGGGTCGCGCCAGCCGAGGTACTCGCGGTCGGCCCACACCGTCTCGTGCAAACCCGGCAGGGTCATCCGGTCAATCTCGGCCTCGCTGGCGTTCACCATGCTGGCGCGAATCTGGTCGGCGGTGAGCTCTCTCATCGCTGATTAGGGTACGACACCAGGCCGTGAAGACGGTCGATAGCATTGCGCCATGCCGACGATGCCTCGAGAGCTTCCCCGTGCTGTCCGGCCGTTCGCGACCCCTCAATACCGCGTGCTGGTCGCTGCCCTCGTGTTGTCGCTCCTGGGCACGGGCGTGTGGGTCGTGGCTGTCGTGTGGCAGGTTATCGAGCTCGAGGGCTCGCCTGTCGACCTATCGATCGTGGCAACCGGGGGCAGCATCGGCCTCGTGTTTGCGGTTCTCTTCGGCGGCGTCGCGGCCGACCGCATCCCGCAAAAGCGCGTCCTCGCCACGGTTGAGGCGGTTAAGGCGCTCTCGATGGCCGCGATCGCTGTGCTCGCCCTGACCGACACGATCGAGGTCTGGCACCTCGCGGTCGCCTCGCTGTTGCTCGGCATCGCCGACGGATTCTTCTACCCGGCCTATTCGGCGTGGCTGCCGGCGATCTTGCCGGCCGACGACCTGCTTGCCGCCAACGGCATCGAAGGGGTGCTGCGACCCACGCTCATGCAGGCGGCCGGGCCGGCGCTCGCGAGTGCGGCCATCGCCATCCTCTCGCCGGGCCTCGGCTTTGCGATTGTCGCCGTGACCCAAGGGCTGGGCGCGATCGTGCTGGCGCTGATGCGCACGACGGCCGTGCGGCGTGAGGCCGACGCCGAGCCCTCGCACCCGATCGTGGCGGTCTGGGTCGACGTGCGTGACGGCGTGCGGTACATGCTGCGCACGCGATGGCTTTTGGCCACACTGCTCTATTCGGCCCTGCTCGTGCTGGCGATCATGGGGCCGATCGAAGTGCTGTTGCCGTTCGCCGTGCGCGACCAGACGGGGGGAGGGGCAGGTGCGTTCGCACTCGCTCTCGCCGCATTTGGCGTCGGGGGAGCGATCGGGTCAATCGCCGTGGCCTCGATGCGCCTACCGCGGCGGTACCTCACGATCATGATCGCCGCGTGGGGGCTCGGATGCGCTCCCCTCGCGGTTATCGGATTCACCGACCAGCTCTGGCTCATGATCGTGGCCCTGTTCATCTGCGGCGTGCTCTTTTCCGGGGCCACCGTCATTTGGGGAACCCTCCTGCAGCGCCGCGTGCCGCCCGAGATGCTCGGCCGCGTATCGAGTCTCGACTTCTTCGTCTCGCTGGCTCTCATGCCGATCTCGATGGCCGTCGCCGGGCCCGTCGGCGAGCTCATTGGCATTCCGGTGGCGTTTCTCGCGGCGGGGTTGATTCCGGTGGTGCTCGCGGCGCTCACGCTGCTGATTGCCCGTCTCGGACCCGACGAACTGGCGCATCCACTGACCGACCGCGAGGTCATCGTCAGCACCAGTACGGGCCCCATTGTGACGGGGCCGGGCGCCGCGAGTGGCCGGCAGATTCCCGTTGATGAAGACAACCCCACCCCCTCACCCCATTCGCCTCCGGCGTGACACCCAGTGTTCACGTCGTACAGGCAATGGTCGGCTGGCGTGCGGGTGATGCGCGGGTCACGTGCAGGCGTAGCCGGGGTGAGGGGCCCAGAGTGAGGGCATCCGGTCGAACAGGCTGGGCGGGCTCGCTGTCGCGGCCCTCATGCACGTCGTCAGAGAAGAGACCTCCATGGCTACCATCGTCGAAACCGCCGTCAGCGCCGGTTCGTTCACCACCCTCGTTGCGGCCGTTGGCGCCGCCGGCCTCGTTGACACGCTCAACGGAGAGGGCCCGTTCACGGTCTTCGCTCCGACCGACGCCGCGTTTGCCGCTCTCCCCGAGGGCACTGTCGAGGGCTTGCTCGCCGACATCCCGGCGCTCACCTCGATCCTCACCTTCCACGTCGTGCCGGGTGCCGTGCACGCTGCCGACCTGACCGACGGCCTCAAGGCCGCCACCGTCAACGGTGCCGAGCTCACGTTCGACCTCACCGATGGCGTCAAGGTCAACGGCGCCACCGTCGTGACCGCTGACATCGCCTGCGACAACGGCGTCATCCACGTCATCGACGCGGTGCTCCTGCCGTAGGTTCTCCACCACGAACGGGGCGGCTCCTTTCTGAGGAGCCGCCCCGTTCTGCGTGTGCGGTTGACTAGGGGGGTGGATGCCGCTCTCATCGCCCTGCTGCGCGCCGACCTTCTCGCGGCCGGGTACACCGTCGACCGGCTGCGGCAACTGTGGGGCGACGAGTCCGACGCCGCGCTCGCGCGGGGTGACCGCGTTCCGGCGCGGCGGGCGCTGGCGCAGCGTGCGGGCGGCGCGAGTGGGGTGGACGAATCGCGGGCGGCGAGCATCCTCGCTCGCGTGTTCTTGCTGGGTCTGCCCGTCGAAGAGGGAGATCTCGAGCGGGCGTTGCCGGGCCTGACGGCCGCGGGTGCGCGCGAACTCGGCGTTGTCGATGTCGAGGGTCGCGCCTTGATCGACCTTCGCCCCTACACCTCGATCGACGCCGGGGGAGCGGTGCAGTGGCTTATTGCCTCTGACCTCGGCGAGGTCGCGCTGGGCTCGGCCCTGCCACCTGACCACGTTCTCGGGGTGGGCGGCGCGTCGCTCACTCTCGCGGCGCTCATTCCCACTGAGCCGGTCAACTCGGTGCTCGATCTCGGCACGGGCTGCGGCATCCAGACGCTGCATGCCGCTCGGCACGCCCAGCGCGTTGTCGCCACCGATATCTCGACCCGCGCCCTCGAACGTGCGCGATTGACGCTTGCGCTCAACGCCGTGAGCTCGGTCGAGTTGCGGCAGGGTGACCTGTTTGAGCCCGTTGCGGGCGAGCGATTCGACCGCATCGTGAGCAACCCGCCGTTCGTCATCACGCCGCGCCGCGAGGGCGTGCCCGTCTACGAGTACCGAGATGGTGGGCGCGTGGGCGACGCGATTGTCGAGGAGGTCGTGCGCGGGGCCGCGGCCCACCTCACGCCCGGCGGCACGGCGCACCTGCTGGGCAACTGGGAGTACCGCGACGTCATGGGTGGCGATGGTCTCGCCCGCGTGCGCTCGTGGATCACCGAGGCGGGCCTCGACGGCTGGGTCGTCGAACGCGAGCGGCAAAGCCCCGCCGAGTATGCCGCCACCTGGATTCGCGATGGCGGAACCCGCGTCGGCACGGCCGAGTACGACGCTCTTGCCGCGGTCTGGCTCGATGACTTCGCGGCGCGGGGCGTCACTGCCGTGGGCTTCGGCTACGTGCTGTTGCGCGCGCCGGCTTCGGCCAGCGCGCCGCGATTGATGCGAACCGAGGTGCTGCGGTCTCCGCTCGGCGCTGCCCCCACGGGAATCGGGGACCACCTCATGGCCTGCCTGCGGGCGCACGATGCGCTTGCCGGGCTCGATGACACGGCACTGCTGGCCCAGCGGCTCACGGTCGCGGGCGACGTCACCGAAGAGCGGCACTACTGGCCAGGAGACGAGAACCCCACCGTCATTCGACTGCGCCAGGGCGGCGGCTTCGCGCGCACGATTGACGCGGATGCTGCGCTCGCGGGCCTCGTCGGCGCGAGCGACGGCGAGCTCACGGTGGGCGACATCGTCGGCGCCCTCGCCGACCTGCTCGAGGTCGACGAGGGCGCCCTGCTCGCGCAACTGCTGCCGCAGGTGCGCGAGCTCGTCGCGACCGGCTTCTTGTCAGTCGCGGCTGACTAACCCTGCGAAGGGGTGGCCCGGCGCAAGATGAGCCAGGCGGCGAGGGCGCACAACGCCGTGATGATGAGGCTCCACGCCGCACCGCCGAGCAGGCCGGCCCAGGCGAAGAACTCGCCGACCCGGCCCCATGCGCCGAGTACCGTGACGAGCGCGGCGCCACCGATTCCGGCAAAGACGAGCGCGCCCCAGAAGACATACATGCCCATGGCCTTCCACCGCACGTAGACCGAGGCCGTTGCCGCGCCGATCGCGAAGAACAGCAAGAAGGCCAGCAGGCTGAGGGCAAAGCCTTCCCACCACGTTGCCTGCCACAGTTCGTAGGTCCCGAAGAATCTGAGCCCAACCCCCCACCCTCCGGTTACGCGCTCGACAAACCACCCGGCGTGGAGGAACACCGAATAGCCGACCGAGAGAATCGCGGCGAACACCCCAAAGCCGAGTACGAAGTCACGACGCGTGCTGCCATAACCGAGCGCGAGCGGAAACGCGTGGTTCACGCTCTGTACCGCGACGACGAGCATGTAGATGAAGAGAAAGGCGACGCCGCCGTTCGCGACGTCGGCCATGTCACCCTCGGGCGGGATGCTCGCGCGCACGATGCCCCAGATGGCGATGTTCATCAGCAGAATGGCGCCCAGAATCATCAGCGGCGTGTAGATCGCCGTCGAGGGGTTCGCGAACAGCAGCCGCACGACCGTGGCGATGCGGGTAACGAAGGGGCGGG
>JAYUKK010000016.1:0-1750 GCA_043764515.1 Microbacterium sp. | reverse complement strand
CAGCGCTTCGATCGCGACGTTTTACCGACGCGAAACGCCCGCGTAATGCAGAGTGCCTACGGCGCCGCGAGGGCCGCGAAATCGGCGCCCAGAGCGATCGTGATGGGGGCACCGGGGAAGGCGTCCGAGAGCTCGAAAACGCCGACACCGAGCAACGATGCCATGCCCGCCGCAACGCCCTCGAGGGTCGGGTCGTTGAAGTACACAACGGTCTCAGTGAGGTCGGTCTGGGCGGCCGAGGTCACCGTCCCCACGGGCCAACCGGGCGCAGTGAGAAGATCGCGCGCTGCCGCGCCCAGCCCGTCGACCTCGGTTCCGTTGAGAACGGTGACCACGAAGCCTGCTGGCAGTTGCGCGAGCGCGGGGTCAGTGATCGGATCGACCGAAGGCGGCACCGAGGTCGTCGGCACCGGCGTCGGCATGGGCTGGGCCGTGCCAAAGCCCGGCAGCTCAAAGTTCACGCGGTCGCTGATGAGCGAGAGGCCATAGAGCCCGCCAACGACAAGCACGCCGCTCGCGAGGGCGGACCAGGCCACGACGATCCACCCGCGGCCCCGGCGCTGCGGCGCGCGGTGGGCACCGACGCGCCCGAGCGAGCCGGGGATGTCGTCGAAACGATCGGGGGTGTACTCGGCCATCGTGATGATGCCTTCCGCGAGAGAGGAGTCAGGCAGCGCCGTCGGCGCTCGTACGTCGTGTGCGTCGCCGCTGTGCGCGATCGTCGCGCACCTCGAGCAGTCGACCCACAAGAACGGGGTCGTACCGCACGGCGACCTCGGTGTCGATCACGGCGTTCAGTACCTGATAGTACCGGGCCGGGCTCCAGCCGAACTCGCGTCGGATGCCGAGCTCTTTCGCACCGCTATGCCCCCACCACGCGCGCTCGAACTCGAGCACGCGCTGCGCGCGTTCGTCGAGAGGGTCGGGAGGAGCATCCATCGACCATCAGGCTAAAGCCCGGGGACCTTCGGCCCTAGGCGGCTCGCGGGTGCTGCGGCAGGCTCAATCGTGGGCACCCACCGGTCGCACAGCGGCGCGGGTTAGGCTTGCCTTACTGACGTAGCGCCGACTCTCGATCGACCGGAACCATCATGACCCGCCAGACCCTGCGCCGCGCGCGCTCGCCCCGCCACGGCGCGGCGACGGCTGTCGCGGGTCTCGCAGTGCTGGTGATGCTCGCCGGGTGTTCGGTCTCGCCGCCGCAATCGAGTACCGAACCCACGGCTCCGGTTGGTCCGCGTGTGCCGCTCAGCGAACTCGTCGTGGTCGACGACCCGCGCGCGCTCACGGGCCCGTCGACCGCACTCATCGAGTCGAGTCGCATCGAGCCCGTCGCGGTCGACCCCACACAATCGCTTCCGGTCACCGTGACCTCTCGTGACCTCGACGGCGACCGCGACGTGGTGGTCGACGACACGAGCCGCATTCTGCCCCTCGACATTGCCGGCTCGATTGCCGCGACGGTCTTCGCGCTCGGGTTCGGCGACAACGTTGTCGGCCGTGACATCTCCACGACCTTCCCCGAGGCCGACGAACTGCCGATCGTCACGAGCAGCGGCCACGCGATCAGTAGCGAAGCCGTGCTGGCCCTGCGCCCCACCCTCGTCATCACCGACGGCACGGTCGGGCCGACCGACGTCGTGCTGCAGCTGCGCGACGCCGGTGTGACGGTCATCTATGTGGATGCCGAGCCCGGCCTCGGCGCCCCCGCCGAGCTTGCCCGGCAGGTGTCAGCCGCCCTGGGGTCGCC
>JAYUKK010000015.1:0-5821 GCA_043764515.1 Microbacterium sp. | reverse complement strand
CACCGCACCTCTTGGCCCTCGAAGATTTCGATGTCGGCCGTGCCACAGTCGACGGTCGGCGTTTCGCCGAGAGGGCCAGACAAGGCATCGGCCGTCAGGCCCGCGAACGCGTCAGGGGTCTCGAGTGCACCGCCGGCCGGCGGAGTGGGCGTGCGCTCCGAGCCGACGACGTCAAGTATGTAATCTGTGCCGTCGATGCTCGAGATGGTCACGGTGTATGCCCCCGAGGTCTCGGAGACCTCGTCGAATGCATCACACTCCAGCGACGTACCGACGACGAACGCAACATCATCGGTTCCGCAATTGATGTCGACCGTGAACCCCTGCTCGAGCACGACGCCCTCGGCGACGATCGCCAGATCGGCAGCGTTGATGGTGCTCGGCGCGTTGTCGTCTACGCGCACCGCGCCCGTCGTGTCGATTGGGCCACCGCATCCACTGAGCATGAGCGCGCCCGTGACAGCAATGGTGATGGCGATGAACGATCGAGTCATGAAAAGGCCTCCCCCTCAGGCGCGCCGTGACGTCGCGACGCTCTGATGCGACGGTACCTCGCCCTCTCCGATCGAGCAATGAGGAATAGTTCTCGCCGGGTTAACGACAACGGGCTCGGCACCTCAGTGCCGAGCCCGTGTACGTGTACCTGAAGGGACGACTAGTGGTCGTGGCCCTCGTGGTCTGCGTGATCGTGGCCCGCGTGATCGTCACCATCGATCGCCTCGGTAACCGGCGCGACGGCGGCGGCGGTGAACGCGGTCAGGTCAACAGCCTTGCCCTTGGTGTCAACGACCTTCGCCTTGCTGAGCGCGACCGAGAGAGCCTTCGAGCGAGCGACCTCGCCGACCATGCCCGGAATCTGGCCGTTCTGGTCGAGCACCTTGATGAACTCGCCCGGCTCCATGCCGTACTGCGCGGCACCCTGGATGAGGTACTGCGTCAGTTCGTCTTGGCTGACCTTGACCTCTTCTTTCTCGGCCAGGGCGTCGAGGAAGATCTGGTTGCGGAAGGTCGTGGTGCTCGACTCAGTAACCTCGGCGCGGTGTGCGTCGTCCTCGAGGCGGCCCTCGTTCTCGAGGTGGCGGTGCACCTCGCCTTCGACCAGGGCGTCGGGAACGGGAATCTCAGACTTCTCGAGCAGAGCGGCAAGAAGCTTGTCGCGCGCCTGGGCGCCCTGGCCAAACGACTTCTGCTTGAGCAGCTGCTCGCGCAGGTCGGCACGCAACTCGCCGATGGTGTCGAACTGGCTCGCGATCTGAGCGAAGTCGTCGTCAGGCTCGGGCAGCTCGCGCTCTTTCACCGAGAGCACGGTGACCTCGATCTGGGCCATGTCGCCCTCGTGGTCGCCGCCGAGCAGCTTCGACTCGAAGGTCGTGGTCTCGCCCGCGGTGAGGGTGTCGACGGCGTCGTCAATACCCTCAATGAGTTCGCCCGAGCCGAGTTCGTAGGAGATCGAGCTCGCGGTGTCGACCGTGGTGCCGCCGACGGTGGCGACGAGGTCGAGCTGCACGAAATCGCCCTTTGTCGCCGGGCGATCAACCGTCACGAGCGTGCCGAAGCGGCTGCGCAGGTTCTCGAGCTCGGCCTCGACCTCGTCGGGGGTGACGTCGGTCGCATCGACCTCGATCTTGAGGCCGTCGTACTTCGGGATCTCGAACTCGGGGCGAACATCCACCTCGATGGTCACCAGCAGATCGCCCGAGAAGTCTTTCTCACTGGGCCACTCGGTGATGTCAGCCTTGGGGCGGCCGAGCGCACGCACGCCCTGATCTTTCACCGCGGCGCGGTAGAAGCCGTCGAGGCCCTCGTTCACCGCGTGGCTCAGAACCTCGCCGCGACCGACGCGCTGGTCGATGATGGGCGGCGGAACCTTGCCCTTGCGGAAACCGGGAATGTTCACCGTCTCGGCGATGTGCTTGTAGGCGTGCTGGATGCTCGGCTTCAGCTCGTCGGGCGTGACCGTAATGGCGATCTTGACGCGCGTCGGGCTGAGCTTCTCGACCGTGGACTGGACCAAAGGGGTTCTCTCCTGAATGTTGTGCTGAGTTCTTGGGGCTGTGGTCGGGGCGACAGGATTTGAACCTGCGGCCTCCCGCTCCCAAAGCGGGCGCTCTACCAAGCTGAGCTACGCCCCGAAACCGTGACCGTGAACCACGTCAGCGTCACGACGCAACGTCGCTTCGAAAAATGGCCTCGGCAAGTCTAGCCGAGTCGCCGCGCCCCTCGGCTGGGTGCCTGCGCCGATGCGTTACGATGGAGGTCGCGCGGGCCTTGGGCCCAAAGCGGGGCTGTAGCTTAGTGGTAAAGCCTCTGTCTTCCAAACAGATGATGCGAGTTCGATTCTCGTCAGCCCCTCGATTGCTTGACTCTTTCCGGGTTCTGGCTAGCGACTATATGGTCGGTGCTAGATTCATGCTCGAATTCGCGGACTGAGCGCGAGCTCCTTGACGGAGAAGGAGTGTGATGGGGGTTCTGCCTCTGCTGCGCATCTCTGCAGTCGCCGCAATCGTCGCCGCTTTGGTCGCACCACCAACGTCGACTCACGCCTCGGTCCCGCCTCCCAGCCCGCTCACTCCGGGAAGCGCGCCGACTGTGGTGTCGGCCCCCCGCTGCCAACTCAGGATGGCCTCAGATAATCACCGTCGACGACGCCGTGGTCATTTGGTGGACTGAACTCAGCCCCACAGCACGAGTTTTGACTCTTTCGATCTCGCATGATGGCGGCACGACGTGGAGTTCACCGCGCACCCTCTCTGACCCTTCATACGACGCCGACAGCCTCTCGATTGTCAGCACCACTGAGGGTATGCGCGCGATCTGGCGTCAAACAGGCAATCCGTACAGCACCACCCGTGTGGTGTCGTCTCGGTCGATCGACGGCGGTCTCACCTGGAGCGCTCCGGTACCGGTCTCGACCTCGCTGGCGACCGCCCTTGTCGTTGGGCAAACGGACAACGCAATCATCGCCGTCTGGTCGCGCAGCAGTACCTCGATCGAGTGGTCGCGATCGACCGATGGGGGCGAGTCTTGGAGTGCCCCGGTTGCTCTGACAGGGGTACCGGCAGAGTGGAGGCAGTATCCGCATATCGCTACCTATGGGACGAACGCGATCGTGACGTGGGAAGCCATCACCTCAACGACGAGGGACGCCGTCACGTTTGCGTCGACAGATGATGGAGCTTCCTTCGCACGAGTGACGGACATACCGACAGCCGACACGCGACCGTTCCCCGTTCGCCTTGCCTCAGGTCCCTACTCGGTCGTGGCCTCGTGGACGCACGACGCTGGTTCTGAACTGTCGACCACCTTCGATGGCGGCGTGACGTGGACGGAGCCGATCGTTCTCACCGATGAGGCATACGGCCCGGCCGAGATCGAGACACTCGGCAGTCTGTACATCGCCACCATTCGCCACGGAGTAGAGCGGCGTATGTGGGTGTCGACCGACTCGGGCGCCACGTGGACTGGCCCTCGCGAAGTGGATTCCAGCGGCGGAAGCGCGTCAGACGCTGGCGTTGTGCTCGAAGAGGGACTATTGACGTTCGTGCAGCTGAGCCAGTGGGGTGTCGGTGTGTCGTCGACCACCGACCTCGGTGCGACGTGGCGCCGAGGAGGATCACTGTCGCAAGAAGAGACATCGAAAGCGTTGCTTGATGGCCCCGCGGCAGTGCTCGTGGCCGACGCGGTCGCCCACGAGGGGCGGATCACCGCTGTGTGGAGCGAGCGCGACGACAACGGCCAAGGCCTCATCAAGGCCTCTTCTGTGCTCGAGTCAGATCGCTGGTACGGCAGCGATCGCTACGCGACATCGCTCGAGATCTCCCGTCAATTCTCGAGCTTCTCGGGGCAGGCGGGCTCGGTGGTCTACATCGCGACCGGTCAGAACTTTCCCGATGCGCTCGTTGCCGCCTCCGCCGCTGCGCACCGCAAAGCTCCGCTGCTATTGACTCTGCCAACGAGACTGTCGAGCGAAGCGGTCGCTGAACTCCGCAGACTTGCACCGAGCCGAGTGATCATCGTCGGTGCCACAGCGGCCGTCTCTGATCAGGTCAAGTCACAGGCTGCCGCAGTGGTGGGCGCCGCAAACGTCCTGCGTCTCGGCGGCAGCAATCGCTATGCGACGGCACGGCTCGTGGTTGAGGAGGCGTTCGATGATCTCTCGACCGTGTACCTGGCCACCGGGCGAACGTTCGCCGACGCACTTGCCGCGACATCGCCTGCTGCAAGTCGAGGGGCGGCCGTCATGATCACCGATGGTCTTTCGACTGGTCTGGGACCTGACGCTCGGGCCGTCATCGGAAGCCCCTCAGTCAGTTCGGTGTACATCGCGGGAAGCACGCATGCGATCTCGTCCGGCATCGAGACCGAGGTTCGAAGTCTGACGGGCCCCGACGACGTCACCCGCTACTCCGGTTCTGACCGATACGAGACCTCCCTGTTGATGAGCGCAGATGCGGGCCCCTACGGGCTCACTTCGTACCTCGCTACCGGCACTGGTTTCGCCGACGCACTGGGCGGAGCGGCGCTCGCTGGCGCAACAGGCTCGCGGCTTCTCACCGTCCCCACCACGTGCGTTCCGATCGGCGTTCTGGAGCTGCTGCGGGGCACGCGCAATGTCGTCGTGCTCGGCGGCTACAGCGTTCTCGACGACCGGGTCTCGGAACTCTTGCCGTGCCCATAGCGATTCGGGGAGGTCGCGGTGCTTCCCGCCGACACTCACGTGCACAGTGAGTGGTCGTGGGACACCGGTGGGCCCGACTCGAGCGCTGCCGGCCGCATGGTTGCGACGTGCGAGCGCGCCGTCAAGATCGGCCTGACGAGCCTGTTCTTCACCGAGCACCTCGATCTCGAGACCTCATGGCGTGCGTCTCCAGAAGACTTTCCGCCGTGGAATGCGCGGCACATCGACGACGACGGTTACCTGTCTCCGCCTTTTCTCGACGTCGAGGGGTACTTCGCCGCCCTCGAAGCGTGCCGAGAGCGGTTCCCGTCACTGTCCATCGGCTCCGGGATCGAGTTCGGTCAGCCGCACCTCCACGAGCGGGGGGCCAGTGAACTCATCGATCTGAGCCGATTCGACCGTATCCTCGGGTCGCTGCACACACTCGCCATTGACCACGACGTTGCCGAACCCATCACGCTCTACCGGCACTGGGAGCCGCACCGAGTCGTCCGCGAGTACATGATCGAGCTCGAGAGCATGGCGCGGCAGCAGCGAACCGCGACCGTGATTACGCACCTCGACTACGCCATCCGTTCGTGGCCCGAGGCTCGCGTTGGTCCCTTCGACCCCGCTGCCTTCGACGTCGAGATCCGCGCAGCCATGACGGCGATCGCCGAAGCGGGCCTCGCCCTAGAAATGAACACCCGCCGGCTGTGGCCGTGGATGCCGCGCTGGTGGGCCGAGTGCGGCGGCGAGCTCGTCACGTTTGGCAGTGACGCTCATGTTCCAGAAGCGCTGGCGCACGGCTTCGCGGATGCGGCGGAGCTACTGGTCGAGAGCGGGTTTGCGCCGCGTGCCGCACACACCGATCCGTGGGAGCGTCGCTGATCGCCACGCGCTGCTGCTCACCCGCCCTCCCCCATGGCATACGTCTTCATCTAGGGTCTTTGAAATGGCCGTCACGAGCGTTCAAGCGTCGTTGATGATCCGAGGACTCGATCCGTCGAAGACGGCCGCCGCTGTCACGGCCGCGCTCGGCGTGGAGCCCTCGAAAAGCCACGAGTTCGGTGAGCCTCACCGGAGCCCGTCACTCGCGGCTCGAGGAAAGACGACCCAATCCAGCTTTTGGCGATATGACGAGCCACGCACAGAGGCGTCGAG
>JAYUKK010000014.1:0-5837 GCA_043764515.1 Microbacterium sp. | reverse complement strand
GCGATCGCCGCCTGGCCACGAGTGATTGCTGGGCTCTGGATCAATATTCAGGTGCTGTTCTTCGCTAGTATCGGGGTGCTCGTGCTGAGCATCCTGATCGCGACGATCCGCACCTTACGCGGGCCAATCTGGTTCCCGTTGCGCGCCCTTGCCGCGGCCTACACCGATCTGTTCCGCGGCCTACCGCTCATCATCGTGCTGTTTCTCATCGGCTTCGGAGTTCCGGGCCTCGAGCTGTTTCCCCGCAACTCGGCACAGTTCTGGGGAACGATCGCGCTCATCCTCACCTACTCGGCCTATGTCAGTGAGGTCTTTCGGGCCGGCATCGAGGCCGTGCATCCGTCCCAGCGCCTTGCTGCTCGATCGTTGGGCCTCAGTCACGGCCAGATGATGCGCATCGTCGTCTTGCCGCAAGCGGTGCGCAAAGTGACGCCGGCGCTCATGAACGACTTCGTGGCGATGCAGAAAGATGTGGGGCTCATCTCGGTGCTGGGAGTCGTCGATGCCGTGCGCGCGGCTCAAATTGAAACTGCCGCCAACTTCAACTTCACGCCGTACGTGCTGGCCGGGCTCTTGTTCGTGCTTTTGGCCCTGCCGATGATTCGCCTTACCGACTGGTACACCGCTCGGTTGCGACAGCGCGAACAGATGGGCAGTCTCGTATGAGCGACGCTGTGCTGCGCCTCGAGAATGTGCATAAGACCTTCGGCGACCACGCCGTTCTTGCGGGCGTTGACCTGACGGTGCAGCGTCACGAGGTCGTGGCTCTGATCGGCGCGAGTGGGTCGGGCAAGTCGACGCTCTTGCGCTGCATCAACCTCATCGAGCGGCTCGACGATGGTCGCATCTGGCTAGGTGACCTCGATATTTCTGACCCACAAATCAAGGTCGATCACGTGCGGTCGCGAATCGGTGTGGTCTTTCAACAGTTCAATCTCTTCCCCCACCTGCGGGTGATCGACAACGTCACACTCGCCGCACGCAAAGTGCTCAAGACGTCTCGCGCCGAGGCGGAGAAGAACGCGCTTGAGCTTCTCGACCGGGTTGGCCTAGCCGATCGTGCGCGCGACTATCCCGACCGGTTGTCGGGTGGTCAGCAGCAACGCGTGGCCATCGTGCGGGCAATCGCCACGAACCCCGAGCTGCTGTTGCTCGACGAGATCACGTCGGCGCTTGACCCCGAGTTGGTCACGGAAGTTCTCGACCTGGTGCGCCAGTTAGCAACCGAGGGAACGACGGTCGTCATGGCGACCCACGAAATGGCCTTTGCGCGCGATGTCGCTCACCGCGTGGTCTTCCTCGACGGGGGAGTCGTGCTGGAAGAGGGGCCAGCGGCCGAGGTTTTCCTTCGCCCGCGCGAAGAGCGCACCCGAGCCTTCCTCTCGCGGTTCACGGGGTCGCTCTAGCGGCTGAGCCGCCCTTGAGTGCCGCGCATCGCTGCCGCTCTTCACTGCCGCTCAGGCCGCGTGCGCAGAGCATCCGCAAGTTCGGCGATGTCGGATGGTCCGACGCGACAGCAGCCGCCGATAGCAGCGACGCCCGCCTCGATCCACGACTCGAGGAGGTGGACTGACGGACCGGGGCGCCCGTGCCACGAGCGAGTGGCCGCATTCCAGGTTTCGCCACTGTTCGGGTACACGACGATCGCTTTGTCGCACGAGGCGCGGGCGGCGCGAATGGCCCCGAGCACCTCGTCGGGGTGAGAACAGTTGATTCCGACCGCGATCACTTCGTCGACGTCGGCGGCCACCGCGAAGGCTGACTCGAGCGACTCGCCCGTCGGAAGGCGGCCATCGCGCACGGTGTACGACAGCCAGGCCGTGATTCCACTGCCGGTGAGGAGGTCAAGCAACGCGGTTGATTCGGCGGTGCTCGGAATGGTCTCAATGGCCAGCAAATCAGCACCGGAGGTGGCGAGCGTCTCGAAACGTCGCTCGTGCCAGGCGCGAAGGCCCGCTGAGTCGAGGTCATAGTCTCCCCGATACTCAGAACCGTCTGCGCGGGTAGCCCCATATGGACCGACCGAGGCCGCGACGAGACCGCCGGTCGCCGCCGCGTCGCGCGCCTCTCGGGCGAGGTCGACGCTCAAGCGCAACACCTCGGCGCCCTGCAATTCAGACCTGCCGAGTGCGGCCACACCCTCGAATGACACTTGGTACGACGCGCTGATTGCGACTTGTGCCCCCGCAGCGAAGTAGTCGACGTGGGCGGCCCGGATGGCATCGGGCTGGTCAATGAGCAGCCGTGCACTCCACAGGTCGCCGGTCAGGTCGTGGCCGCGTGTCTCGAGATGGCTGCCGAGGCCACCATCAAGCACAGTCAGCGGCGCAAAGCTCGTCACAGGCACGTCACCATCCTGTCCGACGGATGCTCCGCGCGCGGGCCCCCGCGTCATCCAGCGTCACAGCGCGTGCTATGGGTGCATTACACTCAGACCAGCGTTTCGACTCCTCGCAAGCTCTTGTGCGGGTCAGAGTTCGATGCGCACGAGCGGCACACACGCGTCCCACTGAGCATCTTCGGTGCCTGGCGTTCTCGGTGCTCGACCATCCGGTCGGGTGCGGTCCGTTCGCACCATTCAGCCGTCAGCACCCGAGGAGGGGCATTGGCCCAGACCGGCCAGCGTCAGAAGAAGAACTCGTCGTCGCGACAGGCGACGACTCGGCGGCGTCGCCCGCTCGACGAGCAGGGCATCATTCCGATCCTCGCGCGCGCCGTCCGTGAGGTCGAGAGCGCTGCCGAGCGCGGCGCCAAGGTGAGCCCTTCGAACCGCACCAAGTTTCAAGTCGCTGCACTGCTCGTGCGCGACGAGCGTGCGCGCGTCAAAGACGACCGTGAGGTTCCCGAGAGCGAGCGGGCCGAAGTGCTCAAGCGACTCGACGGCCTCGCCGGCATCATGGCGAAAACCGCCGCTCGCGACACGTCGCTCATCACGCTTCTCGCCCCGGACGCCAAGGTCAGCGATGCCGCCAAGGCGCTCCGTCGCGACATGCTGCTCGCTTCTGGCGCCGAGTTAGAGCCGGATGACCTGCTGATTGTGACGGAAGCACCCACTGTCGCGCCCGAGGTCGCGAAGCAGGTCGTGCCCAAGTCGGTCAAGCAAGCTCAACTCGCCAACCCGTTCTTGGCCCCTGACCTCTCGGCCTTGACGCCGTCCGCGCCCTCGAACTCGGGGCGACTGACGAGCTGGGAGCTCATCGAGCCGCTGTTCCGGTCGTTCGAATACGGCGCAGGTGGCCAGGCGGCCTCGATGCCGCTGCCCGAGACGGGCTCACTCGCCACTCCGGGCGGTATGGACCTCATGCTCCACCAGGCCAGGCTCATCGAGTCGGTACGCCGCGGCCACCGCACGTTCTTGCTCGCTGACGAGCCGGGCCTCGGCAAGACGGCACAGGCGCTCATGGCGGCAAATGTGGCGCAGGCTTTCCCTCTTCTCGTGGTCGTGCCAAACGTCGTGAAGACGAACTGGGCGCGCGAGGTCGAGCGTTGGATTCCGCAGCGCACCTCGACGGTCGTGCACGGCGACGGCGAGAACCTCGACGCGTTCGCCGACGTGGTCATCGTGAACTACGAGATTCTCGACCGGCACGTGGGCTGGCTTGGCCGCTTCGGCTTCAAGGCCATGGTCGTCGACGAGGCTCACTTCATCAAGAACGCCATGTCGCAGCGGTCGCGCCATGTGCAGTCGCTCGCGCAGAACATCCGTGTTTTGCACCCTAAGGCGCTCATGATGGCGCTCACGGGTACCCCGCTGATCAACCAGATCGAAGACTTCCGAATGATCTGGAAGTTCCTTGGCTGGATCGACGACAAAAAGCCATTGGGCCGCCTCATGAGCTCACTCGAGGATGCCGGCCTCACCCCTGCTGATCAGGGCTTCTTCGCTTCCGCGCGTCAGGCCGTCATCGACATGGGCATCGTGCGCCGTAAGAAGGTGGATGTCGCCGCCGACATTCCCGCCCGTCGCATCGCCGACATTCCGGTTGAACTCGATTCAGATGTCGCACGATCGATCCGCGCGTCGGAAGAGGCGCTCGTCAACCGACTGGTTGAGCGTTACCGCCGCGTCGTTGCGGCCCGCGAGGTGCCGCCGGTGGGCATCGACCGCGACCTCATCCGCCTCGTGGCCACCGCCGAGCTCGAAGAGTCGAAGCAGACGACGGGCGGCGACAACGTCTTCACGATGGTGCGCAAGATCGGTACCGCGAAGGCCGTCCTGGCCGCGGACTACACCACTCAGCTCGCGCGCAACGTCGGCAAGGTCGTCTTCTTCGCGAAGCACATTGACGTGATGGATGCTGCGGAGGCGCACTTTGCGTCGGCCGGGCTGCGCTCGGTGAGCATCCGTGGCGATCAGAGCCCGAAGGCGCGTCAAGAAGCGATCGACGGCTTCACGAACGACCCGGAGGTGAGCGTGATCGTCTGCTCGCTGTCGGCTGCGGGCGTGGGCATCAACCTGCAGGCCGCGTCGAACGTCGTTCTGGCCGAGTTGTCGTGGACCTCAGCCGAGCAGACGCAGGCGATCGACCGCGTGCACCGCATCGGTCAAGAGTTGCCCGTCACCGCATGGCGCATTTTGGCCGCACAGACGATCGACGCCCGCATTGCTGACCTCATCGACTCGAAGGCGGGGCTCGCCGCACGAGCCCTCGACGGCAGCGACGAGCAGGTTGCGGCTGAGGGCACCGTGCAGGTGCAGGCGCTCATCGCCCTGCTCACCGACGCCCTCGAATAGCGGGCCGCCGGCCCGCAGCGTTCGATCGTCAGATCGCGCCGCACGGATCAGCGAGTGGGGCGCGATGGCTCAGCGCTTGGCGGCGCGGTCGGGCGAGACGAGGTAGGCGACCGCGGCGAGCGGGATGGGAAGCCAGCTGGGGCGGTTGCGCGCTTCGTACATGGCCTCGTAGACGGCCTTGTCGAGCTCGAAAGCATCAAGTAGGGCCCGGTGCGCGCGGAGGTCGGTGCCGCTGTGCGCGATGTAGCCGTCGAGGAATGCAGCGCGGGCTGTGCGGGCCCACTCTGCTTGGACCGCTTCGCGGGCGAGAGTCGCGTGTGCCGCCGGTGGGTCGACGGGGGCAACGCTGTCAAGGGATGGCGCGGTCGTATTGCGCAGCGAACCGACGGCATAGTCGAAAGACCGCAGCATGCCCGCGACGTCGCGCAAGGGTGAGTCGACGCGCGTGCGCTCGGTGAGCGGCCGCAAGGGCTCACCCTCGAAGTCGACGAGCAACCACTGGCCGCTCGGTCGCCGCAGAACCTGACCGAGGTGGAAGTCGCCATGGATGCGCTGCAGAGCCGGCCACGGAGCCTCGCGTGCCTCGTCGTAGACCGCTTCAATCGCGGGCCGAAGCTCGCGCAGTTGGGGCACGTCGGTCATGGCGACCGCGAGCCGTTGGTGCCATCCGGCGACGAACCCCACAATGTCACCGAGCGTCGGTTCGCGGGTGGGCATACAGGCCGCGAGCGCAGTGTGCACTTCAGCCGTGACCTGGCCCAGCGCCTCAGCATCGCTCGCGAACGACAGACCAGCCGCTGCCGCCTCGAGAGCGAGAGGCCAGCCATCTCGGACGCCGGGGAGGAACTCTTGCGCGAACGCGATATGCCCGGTTGACGGCTCGTCGGTGTGCGTGTCGGAGGCGTGCGGGTCGATCCAGGTGGCGGAGACCGAGCCGACCATCCGCGGCACAGAACGGTTGCCGGTGCTCGTGAGCGCCGTTTGCAGAACCACGTCGGGGTTTTCGCCCGCGTGCACGAGCCGGAAGATCTTGGCAACCAGCGGTGCCTCCGAGCCGCCGTCGAAGATGATCGAGGTGTTCGACTGTTCGCCGGCGTGCACG
>JAYUKK010000013.1:0-5865 GCA_043764515.1 Microbacterium sp. | reverse complement strand
TTGTCGACGGTGTGCCGGCCGGTTGGGCGTCGGTGGATGCGCGCACCGCATTTCGCCGTCTGCGCGGCTCCCCCGTGCCGTGGGCCGGCCGCCACGAGTCAAAAGATGACGACACGGTGTGGGCCGTGGCGTGCCTCGTGGTGCGCCGTGGATTCCGCGGCGCAGGCCTCACGTACCCCCTCGTGGCGGCTGCCGTCGACCACGCCCGCGCGCGGGGAGCGTTGGCGATCGAGGGCTACCCGATGGTGACGGCGGGCGCCGAGATCACGTGGGATGAGCTCAACGTCGGCCCGGTCGGGCCGTTTCTGGCCGCGGGCTTCACCGAGGTGACACACCCGACCACTCGTCGACTCGTCATGCGGCGTGAACTCGACTGAACCTCTTCAGTGCACGAGCGCCTTGCCGACGACGTCGCGCATCGCAGTGGCGAGCTCGAGAGCAGAGAGCGGCTTCGTGAGCACGCGGCTGCCGAGTTCGTCCGCCTGCGCGAGCAACTCTGGGCGCAGAGACGGGGCGACGAACACCACCCGGAGGTCGTCGAGACCATCGACCAACGGCAGGCGTCGGGCGAGCTCGAAACCATCGAGACCCGGGAGCAGAGCGTCAACGATGAGCAGCCGCGGTTTTAGTGCACCGCACTTAACGAGCCCTTCCCACGCATCGGTGGCCGACTCGACCGACACCGCATCGTCAAGTTGTGACGCCACTGTCTGCGCGAGCCGAGCGGTCGCGGGGTCGCTGTCAATCACCAGCACGACGAGCGAGTGCACGATCTGCAGCTCCGTGGCGAGTCCTTCAAGAGTGCGCCGATGCCGTGGCATGGGTTCACTGCGTCCGCGTTCCCACGCGTTGATCGTCGGGTACGAGACCCCGAGTCGCCGTGCGAGCGCCTCCTGGGTGTCACCGTTGGCGACGCGGATGCGCGCCACCAGGTCAGAACTCGAGAGCATGTGCGGCCTCCTTACGCCGTCGTTCGCCCACGTGCCGCGAGCCAGGCGCGTGCGCCGTCAAAGCTGCTACGGGCGCGCATGGTGAGGGCGTCCACCTTCTCGGCGAGCCGCGCGCGTGCCGCGGGAAGGTCGTCGGCAACCCTGGTGATCGAGTGCGTCACGGCGCTCGCCTCGAAGGGTGTGCCCAAGTCAATGCCGAGATCGTCGATGCCGAGCGACCGCGCCACCTCGCGCACCTTGATGTCGTAGACGAGAGGCACGACCGGCACACCAAGTTTGGCGCTCGTGATGATGGCGTGCAGCCGTTCGGCAACGAGCACGTCGCACGACGCGATGAGGCCCGCGACATCGTGGTGATCGTTCGGGAGGTGTTCGACGAAGGTCACCTCGGGCATCCGGGCCGCGAATTCGCGCAGCACGGTGGCATCGTCGTGGGTCTTTCCGCGCGATTGCATCGGGAGCCCGTGCACCTCGATGGGGCGCTCGGAGGCAAGCTCACGCATCGCCTGAGAGAGGGTGGCCATCACGTGCTCCCAGTTTTCCGGCACCTCGATGTCGTGGTTGAGACTCAGCGCGATGCGCAACGGGCCACCGGGCGCCCTTGTGCCGACGGTCGAACTCCCCAGCAGCCACTCCGGGGTCACCGAGAGCACGGCATCCGTCGACGAGATGACGTTCGTTTTCACGCCGATCGTGCGGCATAGCTCCGCCGACGCCTCATCACGCACGGCCACGAAGTTCACCCGGTTGAGAATCATGCCGGCGAGTCGACGACCTCGGGGGGTGCGGATAGGCCCGACCCCAATGTTGAGCATCGCGAGCGGTGCTCGACCGAGCCACCGGGCTGCGGTCACGATCGCGAGAATCATGAGCAAGGTCGAGTAGCGATTGCGGCCCGTCGCCGCCGACAGCTCTTTGAGGATGCTGCCGCCGGCAAAGACGAGGGCATCCGCGCGACGCAGGTGCTGCAGCAGTGCCCACCGATCACCGGCGGTGTTGATAAGGGAGAACTGGTAGCGCGAGCCCAGTCGCGCCGCGGTGTCAGCCGGGTCATACGTGTTGATGACGTATGAGTGCTGGTCACCGAGCTGGTGCAGAAAGGTTTCGAGGAGCAACTCGTCGCCAATGTTGTACTGCCCATGAGTGCCGAGCAGCAGGATGCGCGCAGGGGTGTCGGTCATGAGAGGTTCCTTATCTGTTCCGGTGATCAGGAGGTGGAGGCGAATCGAGTGGTGGCTCGAGTGGTGGGTCGAGTGGTGGGTCGAGTGGCGAGTCGATCGTGATATCGAGCTCATCGTCGGGCAGAATCCTGGTGCGCGAGCGCACCGTGAGGCCCGCCGCGAGCAAGAGGATCGCC
Source organism: Microbacterium sp. (assembly GCA_043764515.1). Taxonomy (GTDB): domain Bacteria; phylum Actinomycetota; class Actinomycetes; order Actinomycetales; family Microbacteriaceae; genus Microcella. The sequence goes on along the minus strand of JAYUKK010000013.1, from coordinate 3,558 downwards.
CCGAGGACGAGAATCAGCCAGTCGGCGCCGAGGCCACCCGACTCGTCCGGAACGAGCTGGTCGACGCCGGCAGCGGCCAGGCTCAGCAGCTCTTCTTGCGTCAGGTCGGCGTTCACCTCGTTGGCGGCGGGATCGACATAGCCTTCGGCGTCGGGCCCGAAGACGTCATACACCGTGCCGCACTCGAGGTCGGAGACAGAGTCGATGATGGTGGCCGTCGGTGCGGCGAACATGTCGTCGTATTCGCTCTCGGGCACAACAACCACGCCCTCAACGAGAAGGGGATTGCCGTCGAGCTTCGCGAAGCGGAGCGAGTGCACTCCGGCCGTCGCCTCGATTGTGCCGAGGTCGTGGTACTCATTGCGCGAGTTCACGGCCACGAGCCCAGAGTCCATCTGTTGCTCAAGCTCGGCGACCGTCAGTGAGCTGGTCGGGGTGGGAACGCGATCGCTCGTGTACACGGTGTCTTCGGTGAAGAAGTCGAGGGCACCCTCGCTCGGCCGCAATTCGAGCTCTCGCTGAATGTCGAGGGTCGGCGAGCGGAGCGTGAGGGTGTTGCCAGCAGCGGCGCCGCGCATGAGCACCCGGTACGCCCCGTCTTCGGGAATTCGCACCTGGATGGTGAAGCTGGTGGCGCGCGGCACCGCCACGAATGACCCCTCGAGCGTGCCAAACACGCCGGGAGTAATCATCTCGGTTCGATTCCACTTGGTCGTCGAGAACATCAAGAACTCGCGGAACATCGGCGACAAGTAATAGCTCGAGGCGACGATGTCGGAATTGAACGGAAAGATCTTCGGCGAGGGGCTGAAGAACGCCTCACGATTGCCGACCGCCCACAGATCAATCGCGGTATCAGGAGACCCGCCCGCCCAGACCAGAGCCGGGGGTTTCCCTGCCGTCTCGACGAACATTTCCGGCTTTGCGTAGGGCAGGTACTCAAGGTCGTAACACTTACTGAGCTCGAGCCGGTTCCAGACCAACGCAAGGTAATCGCTCCAGCTCGAGTCAACGAGCAAGGTGGGGCGGTCGGGGGGCGCCCGATCCGTGAGCTCATACAGTACGTAACTGTCGTTCTCGAAAACCTGGTCGACTAAGCCCATTGCTTCTTGGCGTTCCATGGCGGGGCCAATGAAGTTCTCGACGTCGGGGAGGTACTCAGCCCCGACCCCACGGTTGTCGCGCAATTTCTTGTTCACGATCATGTACTGCAGGTCGATGTCGCGTGCCACATTGATCCACCAGTCCTGCTGGTAGTAGAGGCCGCGCAACAGCAAGAAGAACTCGTACTTGTTGCGACTGTCGCCCGTGAGCCCGTAGTAGTAGCTCGGCAGATCGAGGTAGTAGATGAAGAACTTGTCGATGAACTTGTGATCGATCCCGTTGTCATCGGTCACGAGCTTTGCCGTCTCGGTCGGCGGGAGAACGACGGTCTTCCCCTCCGGCAGGGCCAGCAATGCGGTCTTGAGCTCTCGCAAGTCTTTGAGTGGATACGCCGACATGAAGGTGCCGAAATCGCCCGAGAAGAAGACGGTGCGGTAGTTCGAGTTCGAGAGCAGGGGCGCAAAGAAGACGGTGCCGATGGCAACGACCGCCGCGCCCCGCAGAACAACCGCATCGCGATGGCGACGCGCATCGGCGCTCGCGACAGCATCGCGGCGGCGCATCCACTGGACGTACAGCCTGTCGATCACCCAGGCAAGCGTGAGCGACATCACCAGGGGCGCGAGCATAAACAGCAGCAGCTGGAAGCGATGCGGAAACCGCAAGACCTGCACGATCGTCGACGACAGGTCGAGAGTCAGCGAGCCGATCACTCCGTCGGTCGCGGCCAAAGTGCGCGTCACGGCGGCAAGAGTGCGGTGAAAGCTCGGAAACCACTGCGGCTCGGCGTAGCCGATGGTCGCCCACACGGCGAACACCGAGACGACAGCCAGCACCCCGAACAATTGGCGGTGTGCGCGCGTGACCAAGAGGCTTCGGCGGATGGGCGGCACAACGAACGGCACAATAAACAGCAGCGTGTACACGAGGTTGCTGACTCGCGGCACCTTCGAGAGGTAGTCGCCGTACAGGATCTTGTCCATGATGCCGGCAAGATCCCAGCTCAACACGTGCAACCACGAGACCGAGGCGTCGCGAATGAAGTAATAGTCGCCCGGTACCGTCTCTGACAAGTTTTCGACCCCGCGCAAGGCAACCAAGTTCACGAAGAGTACGTACGGAATCAGCGTGACAACGACGAAGATCGTGACCGCTGCCACCCCTCGACCGATCGTCGTTTGCCCCCAACGGTGCATGGCCAAACGCAGACGGCGCAGGGGTCGATGCGGCCGGAAGGCTCGGATTAGACGTCGAGGAAGAGTGCCGAGGCGGCGGGGCCCTCCGGTGCGAATCCAGCGCGCAAGTTCGCCGAGCACCAGAGTGATTCCCGCGACGAAGACGAAGACGCCGAAAAGTACGAGGTAGTGCACCGCGGGGTTGAGCAGCGTGATGAGTGACGAGAACACCACTCGGCGCACCCACCCGCGCTCCGAGAAGAGCAACGCGTGCAACATCAGCAGCACCGAGATCGTGACCATCGCGAGCCCGAGCACAAGTGTGTAGAAGTGGGTCGCCTTCGCGTAGATCATGATCGCGTAGATGAGGCCGACGGGCATTGCGGTCGCAAGCGCCACCGTGACGGGCGACAGCGTGCGGAACACGTCGGTGATGAACCACGTGGTCGCCCGATACGCGGCGATCACAATCGCGGGAATCACAATCAAGATCGCGAAGGGCAGAACCTGGTAATACCGCAGCCACGTCGTGAGGAACGAGTAGCGCACCCGAAACTCATACCCGTTGGTGAGCTCGTTGAAGGATCCCGCAGCCTGCTCGAGCAATTGACTATTGACGTTGAAGAACGGCACCAGTTCATCGCCGACGATGACGGACTCTCCGCGCAAGATTGCGGGGATCGCAAACATCACATCGCGGAACACCACGAAGGCGACCAGCACATACAGTGCCGAAACCGCGTGCTTAATGATGCGCGCCGTGCGCAGTTCTTGGTCACGCGCCGACCCGAGCGACCCGGCACTCGAGGGTCGGGCACGGGCGAGCTTCACCCTTAAACGCTATGAGCCTTTATAGTGACGTGTCAAACGGGCAGCGCCGGAATGGCTACCCCAGTTCGAGTGCCGCACCCGATCGCATCTGCTCACGCAGGGCAACCAGTTCGGGGTACTGCGTGAAGAACTCGAGCTTTGCGCCCGTCGGTGTTTCGGGTGACCACTCTTCTTCGATCACAAAGGTCATGAAGCTTTCGGCAAAGTCTTCGCCGAGATTGGTGGCCGCGTAGTCACTCACGAAGTCTTCTTCGTTCGCGAGGTAGAACTCCCACGCGATGTCGGCGTCGATGTTTTCCAGGTCGGGGCGGTCGGCGTAGTCGGCCCAAAATGCGTCATAAAAGGCATAGAGGTAGGAGTCACGTTCGGCACATCCCTCGATCGTCTCGAAGGTCTCGCATGACGGGGCTTTGCGGTCGAATTCATCTGGCCCGAACGAGAACACGTG
>JAYUKK010000012.1:0-5884 GCA_043764515.1 Microbacterium sp. | reverse complement strand
GCAAGCACCCGGGTCGGTCGGCCGTCGCCGCGCGTCGAGCCGTCGAAAGACATTGCCGTCATTGCCGTCAACCCTGAGGTCGATGCGATCACGGCCGGGCTCGTGGGTCTCGGCGCCCGGGTTTTTCACCGGGTGCGTCGCGAAGTCAACCACACGCTGTCGCCCGACGAGGCGAGCGCGGTCATCGCCGAGCTTGTCGCCGAATTGCAGGCGCGCGATGCCGGATCGTCGCGACGAGTGCTCGCTGCAGGCCTCGCTGTTCCCGGGCTCGTTCGGTCGAGCGACGGAACCGTTCGCTGGGCGCCCCACCTCGAGTGGCGCGAGGTTCCGTTCACGCAACTGGTGCACGACGCGATTGGCATACCTACGTTTGCCGACAATGATGCCTCGCTCGGCGCCCACGCCGAATGGCTCTTCGGGGCCGGCCGTGGCGTCAACGAGTTGATCTACCTCAACGGTGGTGCGAGTGGTATCGGTGGTGGCGTCATCGTGCGGGGCCTTCCGCTGAGCGGGGCGCACGGATACGCCGGCGAGTTTGGTCAGAACCGGCCAGGACACCACGCCTCGGCCGATCGCGTGACCCTCAACGGAACACTCGAAGACGAAGTCAGCCGCTCGCGGCTACTGCACAGCGTCGGGCTCGAGGTCGCCGATGAGCCGAGCCTGAAGGCAGCCCTGCATCGCAGCGTCGAGCCCGCGGTCGCCCTCGAAATCGAACGCCAGCAGCGCGTGTTGGCCGTGGCCCTCGCGAACGCGATCAACGTGTTCAACCCCGAGCGCGTCGTGCTCGGCGGTTTTCTCGCGACCCTGCTCGAGTGGGGGTATCCGTCGCTGCCACGCGAGATCGAAGCATCCACCGTTCCCGCTGCGTGGGAGGGCGTCAGCATCTATCCCGCAGCGCTGGGGGAAGACCGTTTACTCATTGGTGCTGCCGAGCTGGCCCTCGCCCCAGTGCTGCGGGATCCGATGCGGATCGCCGAGAGCTAAGGCCGTCGACCGCGTCGCTTGCTGAGCACGTCGAAGGCGACGGCGAGAAGCAAAACAAGACCCTTGATCGCTTGCTGCCACGCGGCATCGACCGACAAGATCGACAACCCCATGTTGAGCACACCCATGATGAGACCCCCGATGACGGCACCGATCACGGTGCCCACGCCGCCGGTGACCGCGGCGCCTCCAATGAAGACCGCGGCAATGGCGTCGAGCTCGAAGCTCTGACCGGCCGAGGCGACGGCACCGCCGGCCCGGGCCGTGGTCACCACGCCCGCGAGGCCGGCAAGAACGCCCATCGTCACGAAGATCATGAAGTTGACGCGCGCTGTGCGCACACCGCTCATCTGTGCCGCGAACAGGTTGCCGCCCATGGCGTACACCTGACGCCCGAAGACCGTGCGCTCCAAGATAAAGCTGAAGGCGAGAATCAAAAGCGCAACGATGACGAGAATGATCGGAGTACCGCGGTACGACGAGAGCTGCCAGGCGAGTGCCAGAATCACGAAGACCGCGATGCCCGCCTTGATGCCCATCGAGAGCGCGGGTTCGGTGACGAGGTCTAGTCGGCGCTGCTTCTGTCGCGCCCGCACCTGCATCGCGATGACCCCGAGCGCCACGACAACGCCCATGACGACCGTGAAAACGTCACGGGCGTCTCGGCCATCGCCAATCGTGCCCATGAGTGGCGGAATCCATCCGCCACCAATGGCATTGAACTCGTCGGGCAGGGCGTTGATCGTGCCGCCGGTCAAGAATACGAGCGTGAGGCCACGGAAAAGCAACATACCGGCGAGCGTGACGATGAACGCCGGGATGCCCACATAAGCAACCCAGAACCCTTGCCATGCCCCGACCGCAGCCCCTACCGCGAGCGCCACAATGACGGCCGCCCACCAGGGCAGGCCCCACTGGGTCATAGCGATCGCGGCAATGGCGCCCACCATGGCGACAATGGACCCGACTGACAGGTCGATGTGCCCCGCGATGATGACGATCACCATGCCCACCGCGAGAATCAGCACGTAGGCGTTTTGCTGAATGAGGTTGTTGATGTTTCCGGGCAGCAGCAGTCGCCCGTCAGTGAGCACCTGAAAAAGGACCACAATGACCGCGAAGGCGGCCAAGATGCCATACTGCCGCACGTTAATCGAAGTCGTCGGCAGCTTCAGTGAAGGTCGAACGGTTGTCATCGGGCTAGTCCTTTCCCGCGGTCATGTAGTGCATGAGGGTCTCTTGGTTGGCGTCCGCACGGGTAACTTCGCCCGTGATCCGACCTTCGGAAATTGCGTAGATGCGATCAGACATGCCTAGAAGCTCGGGCAACTCTGAGGAAATGAGAATGATCGCTTTGCCATGGGCGGCGAGTTCGTTGATGATCGTGTAGATCTCGTACTTGGCACCCACGTCGATGCCGCGCGTGGGCTCGTCGAGAATGAGCACGTCGGGGCCCGAGTAGACCCACTTGCTCAAGACGACCTTCTGTTGGTTGCCGCCCGAGAGGTTGCCCGTCGGTACCGAGAGCGACGCGGCCTTGATGTTCATCTGACGCCGGTAGCTGTCGGCGACGCCGTTCTCGGCAAATCTGTCGACGATGCCGAATCGCGCGAGCTTGCCCAGAGCGGCTGCCGTGATGTTCACGGTGATACCGCCCAGGAGGTTCAGGCCGTACCGCTTGCGGTCTTCGGTGGCGTACGCGAGTCCGTTGCGAATGGCCTCGGAGACAGTTCGGAGCGAGATCGGAACTCCCGCCTTGAAGGCATCGCCAGTGATCTGCGAGCCATAGGAGCGACCGAAGATACTCATGGCGAGTTCGGTCCGCCCGGCTCCCATGAGGCCCGCAAAGCCCACGATCTCGCCGGCGCGAACGTTAAAGCTCGCGTTGTCGATGACGATACGCCCGGGCTCGACGGGATGGTGCACCGTCCAGTTATCGATGCGGAAGAGCTCGTCGCCGATCACAGGCGTACGGGGCGGAAAGAGATTGTCGAGTTCGCGCCCGACCATCGACTTGATGATGCGAGATTCGGTGGCATCGCTCTCGCTCATGGAGAAGGTCTCAATGGTTTTGCCGTCCCGCAGAATCGTTACGGTGTCGGCGATCTTGCGAATCTCTTTGAGTTTGTGGGAGATGATGATCGACGTCACCCCCTGACCGCGCAGGCTGCTGATGAGATCAAGCAAGTGGGCAGAGTCGTCGTCGTTCAACGCCGCGGTGGGCTCGTCAAGAATCAGCAACTTCACGCGCTTCGAGAGGGCCTTGGAGATCTCGACGAGTTGCTGTTTTCCGACACCCAGTTCACGCACGGGCGTCGTGGGCTTCTCATCAAGCCCGACTCGAGCCAGAAGCTTGGTGGCCTCGAGGTTCGTCTTGTCCCAGTCGATGACCCCTCGCGTGGCCACCTCGTTGCCGAGGAAGATGTTTTCGGCGATCGATAGGAACGGGCTCAAGGCGAGCTCTTGGTGAATGATGACGATGCCGGCGGCTTCAGACTCGTTGATGGTCTTGAAGGTGGCGGGCGCGCCATCGAAGTGGATCTCACCTGCGTACGTGCCGTGCGGGTAGACGCCACTCAGAACTTTCATGAGCGTCGATTTGCCGGCACCGTTCTCACCGCAGATGGCGTGGACCTGGCCACGCTCGACGTCGAGCGAAACGCTGTCTAGTGCTCGAACGCCGTTGAAGTCTTTGGTGATGGTGCGCATGGCCAGGATGATGGACATAAGCGAGGCTCTCCTTCGAGCAGACACGGGGTGGCGCCCCCCAGGAGGGGAGCGCCACCCGCGTGTTGATTGAGGCGTTACAGGCCGACGTCAGACGCCTTGAGGAATCCGGAGTCGATGAGCTTCTCCTGAACCGTGTCCTTCACCACGACCTCGGGTGTGATGAGGTACGACGGAACAACCTTGACGCCGTTGTCGTACGTCTCGGTGTCGTTGATCTCCGGCTCTTCGCCCGCGAGGATCGCCTCGATGAAGCCGAAGACGACCTCACCGAGAACACGGGTGTCCTTCCAGACGGTCATCGACTGCTTGCCGTCGAGGATGTTGACAACGCTCGCCTTGTCGCCGTCTTGACCCGTGAGGATCGGCCAGTCAACACCGGGGGTGTAGCCAGCGCTGCTCAGCGAGGCCGCGATGCCTTGCGCGAGGCTATCGTTCGGCGACAGAACCACGTCGATCTTCTCGCCTCCCGTGTAGAACGAGGCGATGCGGTTGTCGAGCTCAGCCTGGGCCGAGTCCGACTTCCAGCCCAGGATGCCAATGCTTGCCCAGTCGTCGTTCGACGCAGGCGACTTGCCCGAGGGCACGGCGAGCTGGCCGCTTTCGACGTAGGGGAGAAGAACATCCCACGCGCCCGCGAAGAAGAAGCGCGCGTTGTTGTCGTCGGGGCTGCCCGCGAACGGCTCGAGGTTGAACGGGCCTGCGCCGTCGGCGAGACCCAGCTGCTCCTCGATGAATTGACCCTGCAGCTGGCCGACCTTGTAGTTGTCGAATGTTGCGTAGTAGTCCACATTCTCGGTGCCGTTGATCAGGCGGTCATACGCAATGACCGTGATGCCTTGCTCGGCAGCGTCGGCGAGAACCGGCGCCAGCAGTTCGCCGTCGATAGCGGCGACGACGAGGATGTCGACGCCCGAGGCGATCTGGTTCTGGATCTGGCTGATCTGCATGTCGGACTTGTCGTCCGCGTACTGTAGGTCGGCTGCGTAGCCAGCGTCTTCGAGGAGCGTCTTGAGGCCCTCACCGTCGTTGATCCACCGTTCGAGCGAGCGCGTAGGCATCGAAATGCCGACGCTTCCCTCGGTCTCGGTAGTGGCATCGCCGCCTGTCGAGCACGCTGCAAGCGCCACTGCAACCGCGGTCGCGGTTGCAACTGCGATCAGTTTCTTGAGTGACATGTCGTCACCTGTCCTTTCGTGTGTGATTGCTGGACTTCGTCGTCCACAGCACTTCGGGGGAAGTGCGCACCAAAGACAGAAAGCGCGCCGACAGGCTGGAGCGACGGGCGTTGCCGCCGTCGTGTCGCTACGCCTGTGTAGCGCTCACCGTCGTGTAACCGGCGCTATATGTTGACTCGCAGAACATATAACAGGTATTTGTGGCGCGCAACAACAAGCTCTGAACTTTTCCCGCGTCGTGGGCGATCAATGGAGGACCCTCGGTGACTTTTCGGGTCGCATCTGCTGGACTGATGCTGGGGGTCTCGCGCAGATTGCATTTGCCGCCCTGCACCCGCGGTGATATGTTTTGCATCACAACATTTGTTCAATGACGAGCCTGGAGCAACGATGACCACCCCCACTCCCGCCGACCACTTCACCTTCGGGCTCTGGACCGTCGGCTACAACGGAGCCGACCCCTTCGGTGGGCCGACGCGGGCCGCGCTCGATGTCGTGCACGTCGTCGAGAAGCTCACCGAACTGGGCGCCTACGGCCTCACGCTGCACGACGACGACCTCTTTGCGTTCGGCTCGACGGATGCCGAGCGGCGCACGCAGATCGATCGCTTGATCGCGGCCACGGCATCCACGGGCCTGAAGGTGCCCATGATCACGACCAACCTGTTCAGCGCGCCCGTGTTCAAAGACGGCGGGTTCACGTCGAACGACCGCGCCGTGCGCCGGTTCGCACTACGCAAGGTGCTGCGCAACCTCGACCTCGCCGCCGAGCTCGGCGCGCATACGTTCGTCATGTGGGGCGGGCGCGAGGGCGCCGAGTATGACGCCGCGAAAGACGTGCGCTCGGCGATCGCGCGCTACCGCGAGGCTGTCAACCTGCTGACGCAGTACGTGACCGACAAGGGATACGGCATCCGGTTCGCGATCGAGCCCAAGCCCAACGAGCCGCGCGGCGACATTTTGCTGCCGACGCTCGGCCACGCGATGGCGTT
>JAYUKK010000011.1:0-1773 GCA_043764515.1 Microbacterium sp. | reverse complement strand
GCGCGCGCGAAGGGGGAACGTGTTCGGGTCACGATGTGCTCCTGAGACTCGGGAAACACGCCTGCTCATTGGGCTGCACAGGGGTAGACCGGAAAAGTTTCCGGTCTGCGCCGCCAACGGGTTCGGGCCGACGTGAGAATACGGGTGGTCGTGCTCGGGTGCGTCAGATCTCACAAACAGCGATATGACACAAGGTCACGATAGGTGGCCTTCGGGCCAAAGGCAATGGACCGGGGCCCATTGCCGGCGACCGCGCAGGTGGTCAGCTCGCCGGGTACGGCGCCACGACCACGTCGACGCGCTGGAACTCCTTGACATCGGAATAGCCCGTCGTGGCCATCGAGCGCCGCAGTGCCCCCATGAGGTTGACCTGACCGTCGGCCGTGGCACTCGGTCCAAACAAGAGCTGCTCGAGCGGAGCCAACTGGCCGACATGCACGCGGCGACCGCGCGGAAGTTCGGGATGGTGCGCCTCGGCACCCCAGTGCCACCCGCCGCCCGGAGCATCCGTCGCCCGCGCGAGAGCGCTTCCGAGCATGACCGCATCGGCACCCATGGCCACGGCCTTGACGATGTCGCCGCTCGTGCCGAGGCCGCCGTCGGCGATGACGTGCACGTAGCGGCCGCCCGACTCGTCCATGTAGTCGCGTCGCGCAGCGGCAACGTCGCTCACCGCGGTGGCCATCGGGGCATGGATGCCCAAGCTCAGCCGCGTCGTCGACGCAGCGCCACCGCCAAAGCCCACGAGCACCCCTGCCGCACCCGTGCGCATGAGGTGCAGGGCGGCGGTGTAGGTCGCGGCGCCGCCGACCATGACGGGCACGTCAAGCTCGTAGATGAACTTCTTGAGGTTGAGGGGTTCGCGGCCGTGCGAAACGTGCTCGGCACTGACGGTCGTGCCGCGGATGACAAACAGGTCAACGCCGGCCTTGATGACCGCTTGGTGGTGCTCGTGCGTGCGTTGAGGGCTCAGCGCACCCGCGACAGGGACGCCCGCGGCGCGAATCTCGGCCAGGCGGGCGCCGATGAGCTCGGGCTTGATGGGCTCGGCATAGATCTTCTGCATTTCGGCGGTTGCGCCGGCCTCGTCGAGTTCGCGAATGCGCGCGAGTTGCGCCTCGGCATCGTCGTACCGCGTCCAGAGACCCTCGAGGTCGAGCACGCCGAGGCCACCGAGCTTGCCGATCGCGATCGCGGTGGCGGGGCTCACGACCGAGTCCATGGGCGCCGCGATGACGGGCATGTCGAACGTCAGGGCGTCGATGCTCCACGCCAGCGAGACGACCTCGGGGTCGCGCGTGCGGCGGCTCGGAATGACGGCGATGTCGTCGAACGAATACGCCCTGCGTGCGCGCTTTCCGCGGCCGATCTCGATCTCCATCACCTCCTCAGCCTACCGGGCGGTCGTGCGCGGGTAACGTGACGAGCGTCGGTCGATGTCGACCGCGGCCGAGAAGGAGCGAACATGGCAGGCAGCGCACTCAGCATCGAGCGGCCGGGGCTGCCCGGAGTCAAACCTCTGCGCGTCGCGATCGTCGGCGCCGGTGGCTGGGGTGCCCAGCATGCCCGGGTCATCACCGAGCGCATCGACACCGAGCTCGTGGGCATCGTCGGGCGTAACCCCGAGCGCACCGAGGCTCGCGCGGCTGCCTACGGCACGCGCGCCTACACCTCGATTGACGGGATGCTTGAGGCCGAGCATCCCGATCTGGTCATGGTCAGCCTGCCGAACGAAGAGCACTTCGCGCCCACGCTGCAGCTTCTGCAGGCGCG
>JAYUKK010000010.1:0-5959 GCA_043764515.1 Microbacterium sp. | reverse complement strand
CGAGCCGATGACAAGCACATCGGTGTGATTCGTGGCAGTCATGGTCAGCCTTTCCGATAGCTGGCAATTGCGGCGGCACCGATGGGCGCGGCGATGGCCCACGAATCGATGCCCGCGAAGCGCGTGAGACGGCGCGCGGTGATGTGCGACGTGGTGTTGTCGACGTACCAGAGTGGCGTCGGCGAGGGTTTCCAGACCCCCGAGCCCACAGTGCGTTCCACGTGCTCGGGGTCGAGCAGCAGCGCGTTGTGCACGACGCCGATTCCGCTCCCGATGTCAGCGAGCGTGTGGCCAGGGAAGGCCCCCCAACTGCCGCCGGGCATGCCGAAGATTGTGCCCGTCCAGGCGTTGATGCCCACCGTGCCGTAGTGCAAGTCGGCGACGGCACGCTCAAACCGGTCGCCAAGCGCCTCACGCGTGCGGGGGTGGATGTGGATGCCCGCGCTGAGCGTGCCCGCCAAGCGCTCGTTGGCGAAGGCGACCGCGGCATCCAAATAGTCACCGGGTTCACGCGTGCCGGGCAGTCGAACGATGCCCAGAGTGGGGCCGAAGGCCTCGACCGTGAAGAGGTGCTCGTCGACCTTCTCCGAGTCGAGGTGATCGACCAGGGTGCGCGGTGCGTTGGGGTCTCCGCCGAGCACGGCCGCGTCGGGGTGCATGGTTACGACGGCCAGTTGGCGGCTGGATGCGCCCGGGTAGTACGCGGGGCGCTCGGGCGCGGCGATGAGGTGTGCGCGCACCGCCTCGACGAACTCATCGGCCCGCTGCCACGCGGCCGGGATGACCACGATCTGCGTGGCCACGCAGTTGAAGCCGCTGTTGTGGAGTCGCTGGGTCACGACGTTGCGCGCCACGTCGGTGACGTTCTCACTCGTCCAGCCGTCTTCGGGCACCACGATCGCGGGGCCAACGCCGCCGAGCTCGCTCGTGATGGGCTTGCTCAACAGCGGAGTGCCTGCTGCGCGGCGCTTCTCGGCATCAACATCGGTTCCCCACACAATCGCGTCGTGCGTGTGGCGGCTGCCCGTGATGTGCACGGCATCGATCGACTCGTGGTGAATCAGGGCCGCACCAACCTCGTGCCCGCCTTCGACGAACTGCACAACACCGAGCTCGATGAGAGGGGCGAACGCCTGCCTCATGGCCTCGGCCAGCGAGGCGTTGACCGGGTTGAACTTCACCATGACCGCCGAAGCTTCGGCATAAAGAGCGGTCAGCACGTCAAGCGCGGGAATGCCCGTGATGTTGCCGGCGCCGAGCACGAGCGTGACACGGGGCTCGCGGTTCGGGTCGCGCAGGGCGCGCGCGACGCCGCGCCGCGCCTGATCGAGGGTGATACCCGGTCGTAGCCACAGTCGCGCCTCATACCCCTGCAACACGATGTCTTTGGGCAAGTACGGAAAGGCTTTGAGCGTCGTGCGGCCGCCCGGCGCCGTGCCGAGTTCGACCTCGTCGATGGGGGAGCGGCCCTTTTCGACAAGCTTGAGGGTCTTTTCGATGGCATTTGTCGCCGTGATGACCGAGTACGGTCCGCTCGACCACTCTTCGCCCGCGGCCGGGCTGCGGGGGTCGATGCCCTTGTAGGCGCACGCCGCCTCGACCCAGGCGGGTGCCGCAGCGAGCGTCGAGGCGCGCACCTCGGCCAGAACCGCACGTCGCTCACTGAGTGTCATGCGCACCCAGCGCTTCGCTCCGTGGCGCAGGGCGCGCAGCGACGGTTCGAGCTCGGCAATGCTGGCAGGCACGGCGGGTCCTCCTGGAGCGGTTCGGCAATGAACGGTGCAACGGTTCGACGATACTCCGCGCCTCAGCCAACGCATCCCACGGCCGCACACACCCTGCGAGTCGGCCCAGGCTGCTGTGCCATCATTCGCTCATGGCCCACATTCTGGCGGTAGCACCGGTACTGCCCGAGCACGCGGTCACGCAACAGCAGATCACCGCCGAGCTCGCCGAGGGGATGACTGACGACCCGGTCGCGCGCGCGGTGATCCACCGCATTCATTCCGCCAGCGGCATCGACACTCGCCATCTTGCTCTGCCGCTCGCCCAGTACCGCGCGATCGAGGGCTTCACCGCGAGCAACGCACTGTTCGCCGAGCTTGCTCTGCCGCTAGCGACGCGCGCAGTCGAGGCGGCGCTCGCCGAGGCGGGTCTCGTGGTCGGCGATGTCGACCACTTGTTCTTCACCACGGTGACGGGCGTGGGTGCCCCATCACTCGATGCGATGCTCGCGACGAGCATGGGCTTCCGATCCGACCTGCGCCGTGTTCCGAGTTTCGGGCTCGGGTGCGTGGCGGGCGCGGCAGGGCTCGCACGGGTCGCCGACTACCTGGCCGGGCATCCGACCGGCGTGGCCCTGCTGGTCGCGGTCGAGCTCTGCTCGCTGACTCTGCAGTGGGACGACCCCTCGATGGCCAACGTCGTCGGCACGGGAATCTTTGGTGATGGCGCCGCGGCGGTCGTCATGGTGGGGGATGCCCACCCGGCGCTGCTCGCAGCCACCAGCCCCCGTGCCCGCGTCGTGGGCAGTCGCAGTGCTCTCTACCCCGAGAGTGCGGAGATGATCGGCTGGCGCATCGGGGCGCAGGGCTTCCGCCTGATGCTCGCGGCGGGAGTTCCCGCCCTCATCGATGGGCATTTCGCGGCCGCCGTGGATGAACTGTTGGACGAGGCCGGATGGAGCCGCGCTGACGTCAATGACTGGATCGCGCATCCGGGCGGCCCTCGCGTGCTCGAGTCATTTAGCGCCGCACTCGACCTTGCTCCTGCAGCTCTTGCGACCAGCTGGGCCGTGCTCGCCCGTGCGGGCAACATGTCGTCCGCCGCGGTGCTGCACGTGCTCGCCGAAGGGGGCGACCGCCCGGTCGGCACGCGCGGAGTGTTGTTTGCCCTCGGCCCCGGCGTTACCGCCGAAATCGTCTTGTTGGAGTGGTCATGAGTGTTGTCCTCTATGTCGCGCTGGTGCTCGCGACGGGCGTTGAGCGCCTCGTCGAGCTCGTCATCTCGAAGCGCAATGCCGCGCACGCCTTCGCACAGGGCGGCGTTGAGCATGGCAAGGGCCACTTCCCCTTCATGGTGGTGCTGCACACCGGGCTTTTGCTCGCCTGCATCGCCGAGGTCGTTCTGCTCGACCGACCCTTTATCGGTGCGCTCGGCTGGCCCATCCTCGTCATCGCTCTGCTGTGCCAGGCCGGTCGCTACTGGGTGATCGCCTCGCTGGGCCGGCAGTGGAACACCCGCGTCATCGTCGTGCCGGGGGCGCAGCGCGTGCGCCGTGGCCCCTACCGTTTCGCGTGGTTGCGCCACCCGAACTACTGGATCGTCGCGATCGAGGGCATCGCGCTGCCGCTCGTGCATTCGGCGTGGATCACCGCGATCGCCTTTACGGTGCTCAACGCTGTGCTGCTGCTCGCCTTCCGCATCCCGACCGAGAACCGGGCGCTCGCCGCGCTGCGCACGACATGAGCCGCACCCTCGACGCCGACGTGATCATTGCGGGCGGGGGCCCGATTGGCCTGGCGACAGCGCTCGAACTGCGCGCTCGCGGCATGACCGTGCTCGTGCTCGAACCGCGCGCGGGCACGATCGACAAAGCCTGTGGCGAAGGGCTTATGCCCGGGGCACTAGCCGCGTTGGCTCGCCTCGGGGTTGACCCGGCAGGGCACCCCCTACGGGGCATCCGGTACCAGGATGCCCGCCGCGCCGTCACGCATCGCTACCGCTCGGCATCCGGGCGGGGAGTGCGCCGCACAGTGCTGCACGATGCCTTGCGCGCCCGAGCGGCCGAGGTCGGCATTGAGACGCGGCACGAGCGCCTCGAGAGCATCGGGCAGCACGACGACCACGTGGCGATTGACGGGATGCGCGCGCGCTGGCTCATCGGCGCCGACGGCCTGCACTCGACCGTGCGATCGGCAGCCGGGCTCGACCGGCCTGCACGCGCCTCGTCACGCAGCGGCCGGAGGTTTGGGGTACGACAGCACTTTGCTGTCGCGCCGTGGAGCGACCTCGTCGAGGTCACCTATTTACCTGACGCTGAGCTCTACATCACGCCGGTCGACGAGCGCACGGTGGGGGTCGCGATGCTCGCGCCGCGGCCGCTCGACCTGCAGGCGGCGCTAGCGCAGACTCCGGAGCTGCGGGAGCGTCTGGCGGGAGCCGCCGAGGCAAGCACTCTGCGCGGGGCTGGCGCGCTGCGGCAGCGCACACGCGCCCGAACGGCCGGCCGGGTCGCGCTCGTCGGCGATGCGTCTGGCTACGTCGATGCTCTGACCGGGGAGGGTCTGCGGGTCGGGCTCGCGCAGGCCGAGGTGCTCGCTGACTGCCTGGCGCGCGACGACCTGCCCAGCTACGAGCGCGCGTGGGCACGCTCGACGCGCGACTTCCGGGTGCTGACCGCGGGGCTGCTCGCCGCAGCAACGTCTCCCGCGCGCGGGCTCATCGTGCCCGCCGCCGCAGCACTGCCGCGTGTCTTCGGCGCGGTCGTCGAGCGCCTCGCGCGCTAAGACGCCCCGCTTACAGACCGAGTAAAGTGCGCAACTCGTTGACGTCGTGGGCGACGGCGATGGCGTGCGCGAATTCCGAGGGCTCGCCATAGCCCCACGAGACGGCGATCGTCGGCACACCGTGGGCCGCCGCACCCTCGACATCGTGCACGCGATCGCCGATCATGACGGGGTGAGTGAGGTCGGCATCCATCGCCCGCAATCGCACGAGCGCTTCGGCGACTACGTCGGCCTTCGCGCTGCGCACTTCGTCGGCTGACGCGCCCGTAATGATGTCGAAATGCTGCGCGATCGTAAAGTGCTCGAGCATGAGCGTGGCCGGCAGTTCGGGCTTCGAGGTGGCAAGACTAAGTGGGATGCCCGCCGCGGCGATGTCTGCCACGAGCTCGCCCATTCCCGGGTAGAGGGTCGCGTCGTAGGCACCACGGTCGAGATAGCGCTCGCGATAAATCTCGAGGGCGTGCTCGCGCTCGGCCAGGGTCATGCCTGCGCGGTCGCGGAACGAGTCGAGAATCGGCGGGCCGACATAGGCCAGCAATTCGTCGGCGTCGGGAACCGGCAAACCTAGTTCGCGAAAGGTGTAGGCGAGGGTGTCGGTGATGCCGGGCGCCGAATCGGTGACCGTGCCATCAAGGTCGAGCAAGATCGCCGTGTAGGGGTGCACGGGCTAAGCGTAGAGGGCCGAAGGTGACGCGCTCATCGCGTCAACTCCGGCCTCAGCTGTTACGGGGCTCAGCGATAACGGGGCTCAGGCAGCGGAACGCTCGCGGCGAATCCGTCGCACTCGCGTTGCGCCGAGCGCGGAAACCCCGAGAGTGATCAGGGCGAGCGCGAGGGACAACGGAAGACCGACGTCGGCGCCAGTCGCGGCCAGGTCGAGACTTCCTTCTTCTTCCGGCAGGGGCAGCGTCGGTAGGTCGAACGCAACCTCAAGGTCAACGAGTTGCTCGTCGGACACCGGGGTGCTCACTACCCCGTCGTCGGCCATTCCCGATGCACTAATCGTGCGAGAGATCGTTCCCGCAGTCGCATCGTCGTCCGTGACGGTGTAAAGCTCGTCTGCTTCGCACGTGGTCGACTCGCCCGGCTCGAGCGTCTCATCGGCGCAGGTCACGTCGCCGAAGAGCGGGTCGATGACGTGCACGTTCGTGAGGGTCGAGTTTCCCGTGTTGGTCACGACGAACCGCGCGAGAATCTGGTCGCCTGCGACAGCAGGCACGGTCGGGTCGAGCGTGGTGAGGTTGTCGTGCTCGACGATGACGCTGATCGACGGAGCGAGTGCGGCGGTCGTAATTGTCGCGACTGATTCAGCCGACTCGATGGCTGTTGCGCCGAAGGGCGGCGTGGCGCTAGCGGTGGCACCGTTGGTGACCGATCCGGTGCCGAGGTCGGCAAGGGTCACGGTGTGGGTTCCCGTGCCGGTGCAGGTGGCGCTCTCGCCAACGGCGAGG
>JAYUKK010000009.1:0-5996 GCA_043764515.1 Microbacterium sp. | reverse complement strand
ACCAGCGTCGCGTCGGCGGCGTTCTCGCCGTCGGCGGCGTGCTTGCCAACCCCCTTGGTCTGCCGTCGAATCTGCCGCTCAACATCAGCCCACTCGCGAATGCGCAGGTAGTTGAGAAACTCGCTGCGCACCTCTTTGCGAAACTGGTTGCCGCTGAGTTCTTTCTGCCGGCGCTGCAGGTGATTCCAGAGGTTGAGCAGCGTGATGAAGTCGCTCGTCGGGTCGCGGAACCGGTTGTGTAGCTGATCGGCGCGCTCGCGCTTCTCGACCGGCCGTTCGCGCGGGTCTTGGATGCTCAGCCCCGCAACAATCGCAATGACCTCCCGCGCCACGCCGAGCTTCTGCGCCTCGACGACCATGCGCGCGTAGCGCGGGTCGAGCGGGAGTTGGGCGATCTCGCGGCCGATGCGCGTGATGCGGTGGGTGCCGTCGCGCTTCTCCACGGCAGACAGTTCGAGCAGCAGGTCGAGCCCGTCGGCAATGCCGCGCTTGTCCGGCGGCTGCAGAAAGGGGAACTGCTCGATGTCGCCGAGCCCGAGCGAGATCATCTGCAGAATCACGGCCGCGAGGTTGGTGCGCAGAATCTCGGGGTCGGTGTACTCGGGCCGCTTTGTCGCGTAGTCGAGCTCGCTGTAGAGCCGAATCGCGATGCCATCGCTCGTGCGCCCCGAGCGGCCCGACCGCTGGTTGGCGCTCGCCTGCGAGATCGGCTCGATCGGCAGCCGCTGCACTTTCGAGCGCGCGCTGTAGCGGCTGATGCGCGCGGTGCCGGTGTCAACGACGTAGCGGATGCCCGGCACCGTCAGGCTCGTCTCGGCCACATTGGTCGCCAGCACGATCCGCCGACGGATACCCGCGGGCGCCCGCTCGAACACTCGGTGCTGCTCGGCCGCACTCAGCCGGCCGTACAGCGGAAGCACCTCGGTGCCTGCGCCGCGCGGCCCTTGGCGCGCGAGGTGCCCGGTGAGAGCATCCGCCGCGTCGCGGATCTCGTTCTCACCGCTGAAGAACACCAGCACATCGCCGTCGCCTTCGCGGCCGAGCTCGTCGACCGCGGCGATGACGCCCTCGATCATGTCGATGGCCTCGCCGGGGGTGCTGGGCCCGTCGCTCTCGTCGTCATCCGGATCGGTGAGGTTCTCGGTGTCGGCGCCGTCGGGCACGAGTGGCCGGTAGCGGACCTCAACCGGGAAGGTACGCCCGCTCACCTCGATGATCGGCGCGGGGCTGCCGTCGGCCGCGGCGAAGTGCTTCGCGAAGCTCGCGGGGTCGATCGTGGCAGAGGTGATGATGAGCTTGAGCTCGGGGCGGCGGGGGAGCAGCTGCTTGAGGTATCCAAGCAAGAAGTCGATCGTGAGGCTGCGCTCGTGGGCTTCGTCGATGATGATCGCGTCGTAGGCCCGCAGTTCGCGGTCGCCGCGAAGCGCGGCGAGCAGGATGCCGTCGGTCATGAGCGTGACGCGCGTGCTCTTGCTGACCTGGTCGGTGAAGCGCACCTTGTAGCCGACGAGCCCGCCGAGCTCACTGCCGAGTTCTTCGGCGACGCGCTCGGCGATCGTGCGCGCGGCGATGCGTCGCGGCTGCGTGTGCGCGATGCTCTCGCGCCCGAGCTCGAGCAGGATCTTCGGCAGCTGCGTCGTCTTGCCCGACCCTGTTTCGCCCGCGACGATGACAACCTGGTTGTCACGGATCGCGGCGGCAATGTCGTCGCGCCGCTGCGAGACCGGCAGCTCGGGCGGGTAATGGATGCGCAGGCCGGTCGCCGTGGTCGCCGCGCTCTTCGGGGACGCCGCGGCCGCCGACGGGTCGGCGGGCGGGGTCTCGGCGGGCGCGGTCATGAGCCCTCCAGTCTAGAGTTCCCACCCACCGGTAGACCCACCCACCGGTCTACCTGCCCACCGGTCGACCTGGCCACCGGTCGAGCCCCCCCTACGCACATTCCCTCCCGTCGGCGGCGTGCGCCATGAGTATCCCCGCATATGCAATGTGCCTCCCGCGGCACATGCCGCGGGAGGCACACTCGCGGAATGGAAACTCTCTTCCTTCTGGCACATCCGCTGCGCTGGCGGCTCATCGAAGTGCTGGCGAGTGGCGAACACTCGGCGGGGCAACTCGCGGATGCGGTGCAGAGCGAGCGAGGCGTGGGGCGTGAGGCCGTGTCAAAGCACCTGAACCGCCTTGCCCGCGCGGGTCTCGTCACCACGCGCGTCGACATGAATGCGCGCATCTATCGGCTGAGCCCGCGGGTGATTGGTGCCCTGGCGCTTCTCGTCGAGCACCTTGTAGGACTTCGCGAGCCTGCTCGGTACAACGACATCGATCCGGATGAGAATGGTCCGGACATTGGTGTCGAACAAGCGCCGAGCCGGGATGAGGAAAACGGAGAAGGGTGCTGGTGTATACGAAAGTCCCGCGATATTTGCGCCATCTAGCGGATTGAGCATTCAATGTATACATTAGGAGAATGCAGGTGGAGAGCGCGGTCAGGGTCCAGGTGCTCTCGATGGCGCGCACGGCCGCCGATCGCGCGTTCGATGACCTGAGGGCAGAAATCGTCGAGGGCGTTCTCGCGCCGGGCTCCCCGCTGACCGAGGTTGAACAGGCCGGCAGGCTCGGGGTTAGCCGCACCCCGGTGCGCGAAGCCTTCGCCCGACTGACCGCCGCCGGGCTTGCGACCGAGCGCGGGCCCCGCACTCTTGTGGTGAGCGAGATCGAGCCGGATGACGTCACGGCACTCTTCGAATTGCGCACGGCCCTCGACGAGCAAGCGGCGCGCATCGCCGCGCGTGTGTGCGCCGCGGCAGCAACGGGCGCGGCGACAGTGGGCGCGGCAGCGCGGGATGCGGCACGTGCACGCGCGCGCTTCGCCGCGCTCGCCACACGCTTCGCCGCCGTAGACACGGCAGCGCTCGCCGCCGATGACGCTCAGCGCCACGGCTACTACGACCTCGTCGCCGAATTCGACGCGGCGTTCGACGAGAGCCTGAGCGAGAGCCCCTATCTGGCCGCGGCAATCCAGAGCACGCGCGTGCACCTCGCTCGCGTGCGACGCCTGGCTCGCGCCGACGACCAGCGGCTCGCGCAGAGTGCCGCCGAACACGCCGCCATCGCTCGCGCGATCGCCGACGGCGACCCCGAACGCGCGGCTGCCGCGACCCGGCTGCACCTGCACGAAGCCCTCACGAGCATCCACGCCCACCTGCCGCGCCGCGGCGACGACCGCACCCAGGAGAGAAAATGACGACCACCCACACTGTGCGCACCTACAAGAGCAGCGAGCCGCTCGCCGCGAACGACCAGCTCGCCGGCAAACTCGCGGCGCTCGCCGCCGAGCACGACCGCCCGCTCGACGACAAGAGCGTCGACATGGTCATCAACCGGGTCATCGACAACGCGGCCGTTGCCGTCGCGAGCATCGGCCGCGCCCCTGTCATCAGTGCCCGCGGGCAGGCGGAAGACCACCCGTACATGCCCGGCTCCACCGTGTTCGGGCTGCCGGCCGACCAGAAGTTCAGCCCCGAGTGGGCCGCCTGGGCCAACGGCGTCGCCGTGCGCGAGCTCGACTACCACGACACCTTCCTCGCCGCCGACTACTCGCACCCCGGCGACAACATCCCGCCGATCCTTGCGGTAGCGCAACACACCGGCGCCGATGGCACTGCCCTCCTCCGCGGCCTCCTCACGGGCTACGAAATCCAGATCGACCTCGTGCGCGCCATCTGCTTGCACGAGCACAAAATCGACCACGTCGCCCACCTCGGCCCGAGCGCCGCGGCCGGCATCGGCACGCTCCTGAGACTGCCAGCCGAGACGATCTTCCAAGCAATCGGCCAAGCACTGCACACCACGACCGCCACGCGCCAGTCGCGCAAGGGCGAGATCTCGACCTGGAAGGCGCACGCCCCCGCGTTCGCCGGCAAGATGGCCGTCGAAGCCGTCGACCGGGCCATGCGCGGCCAGACCAGCCCGAGCCCCATCTATGAGGGAGAAGACGGCTTTCTCGCCTGGCTTCTCAGCGGTCCGGATGCTCGCTACGAGGTTCCACTGCCCGACAGCGGTCAGCCGCTCACGGGCATCCTCGACAGCTACACGAAAGAACACTCTGCCGAATACCAGGCGCAGGCCTGGATCGACCTCGCGCGTCGCCTCGGCGCTGAGCGCCCCGAGCTGCGCGACCCCGCCAACATCGCGAAGATCGTGCTGCACACGAGCCACCACACGCACTACGTCATCGGCTCGGGCGCGAACGACCCGCAGAAGTACGACCCCACCGCGAGCCGCGAGACGCTCGACCACTCGATTCCGTACATCGTCGCCGTCGCGCTGCAAGACGGAGCGTGGCACCACGTCGACTCCTACGCGCCCGAGCGCGCGGCTCGCCCTGACACGGTCGCGCTGTGGCAGAAGATCACGACGACGGAAGACAAAGAGTGGACCCGGCGCTATCACTCCCTCGACTTGAGCGAGAAGGCCTTCGGCGGACGCATCGAGATCGAGCTGACCAACGGCGAGAAGGTCGTCGACGAGATCGCCGTCGCCGACGCGCACCCGCTGGGCGCGCGGCCCTTCGGTCGCGCCGAGTACGTCGGCAAGTTCCGGATGCTCGCGGAGGGCATACTGAGCACCGACGAAATCGACCGCTTCCTCGACGTTGCCCAGCGCTTGCCCGAGCTCAGCCCCGCCGAGCTCGGCGGCCTCACCGTGACGGCCGCCCGGCCGCTGCAAGCCGCACCGAAGGGACTCTTCTGATGCTCTCCACCACGACCACGCCGAGCCAGCGCCGCCAAGCGTTTCGCGCGGGCCTCGCGAGCGGGCGCCTGCAGGTGCTGCCGGGCGCGTTCACTCCCTTGAGCGTTCGCCTCATCGAAGACAAGGGATTCGACGGCGCCTACATTTCGGGAGCCGTCATGGCCGCCGAGCTCGGCCTGCCCGACATCGGCCTCACAACGCTGACCGAGGTGGCCCAGCGGGCCCACCAGATCAGCCGCATGAGTGACCTGCCGACGCTCGTCGACGCCGACACCGGATTCGGCGAGCCTATGAACGTCGCCCGCACGGTGCACGAGCTCGAAGACGCGGGTGTCGCGGGTCTGCACCTCGAAGACCAGGTCAACCCCAAGCGCTGTGGGCACCTCGACGGCAAGGCCGTGGTCGACCTCGACACCGCAGTCAAGCGCATCCGCGCGGCCGTCGACGCCCGCCGTGACCCCGATCTCGTCATCATGGCGCGCACCGACATCCGTGGGGTGGAGGGTATGGAGGCAGCGATCGACCGCGCGAAGGCCCTCGAGGCCGCGGGCGCCGACGCGATCTTTCCCGAAGCAATGGCGAGCCTCGACGAGTTCGCGGCGATGCGGAAGGCCGTGAGCGTGCCGATTCTGGCCAACATGACCGAGTTCGGCAAGAGCGAGCTCTTCACGCACCAGCAGCTCGCCGACGTCGGCGTCAACCTCGTCATTCACCCCGTCTCGCTGCTGCGCATCGCGTTTGGCGCGATCGAGCGGGCGCTGGATGCTCTGCAAACGACCGGAACGCTCGACGGCGAGGTCGCGGGCATGCAGACTCGGGGCAGGCTCTACGAGCTGCTCGACTACGAGGCGTACAACGCCTTCGACGCCGGCATCTTCACCTACACCGGCCGCTGACCGCGGCCTGGCCCTCCACCGGCCGCTAACCCACGAGGAGAACGACATGACCGAGACCGAGATTCGCAAAGGCCTCGCCGGCGTCGTCGTCGACACAACCGCCATCAGCAAGGTCAACCCCGAGTCGAACTCGCTCCTCTATCGCGGCTACCCCGTGCAGCAGCTCGCCGAGCGGTGCACCGCCGAAGAGGTCGCCTACCTGTTGTGGCACGGCGAGTTGCCGACCGCGGCCCAGCTGGCCGAGTTCGAAACGCTCGAGCGTTCGCTGCGTCCACTCGACCACACGGTGAAGCACACGATGGATGCGCTGCCTCTCGCCGCGCACCCCATGGACGTGGTGCGCACCGCCGT
>JAYUKK010000008.1:0-6012 GCA_043764515.1 Microbacterium sp. | reverse complement strand
CGAAGAGAGCGATATCTAGGGTGATCCACGGCTCCGCCCCGCGCTTGGTCAGGCGGTGATTGGTGAGAACTACGGCCACGACGATTCCGGCGAGGATGCACAGCGCGTAGGCGTAGATGTTGACATCGAAGCCGAACCAGGTCAGACCGATGTCACGCAGCCACTGGCCAAGGTTGAAGACCTGCCACTCGGAGGGAGGGCTCGGGATGCTCAAGGGCTGGATCACGTCAGGAACCTTTCTGGGGGGACCGCAGTCAGCCTAGCGGCGAGTGCCAGCCGAGAGTTCAGCCGCGACGGCCGCCACCTCGGCCACACCGCCGTGTTCGAGAGCAGCGACGAGTCGTGAGCCGACGATCGCTCCGTCGGCATAGCTCAGCACATCGGCGACCTGATCGGCCGTCGAGATTCCGAGGCCCACGCACGCGCTCGTCGAACCGGCCTCGCGCAACCGAGCAATGACTCCGCGGGCGGCCTTGTCAACGTCGTCACGCGCCCCCGTAATGCCCATCGTCGACACCGCGTATACAAAGCCCCGGCTACTGTCGACGGCCTGCTTCATGCGTGAGTCGCTCGATGATGGCGCCGCGAGAAAGACTCGGTCGAGATCGTGCGACTGCGAGGCAGCCATCCACTCGGCAGCCTCATCAGGGATCAGGTCGGGAGTGATGAGACCTGCTCCCCCGGCGTTCTCGAGGTCGGTGGCGAACCGCTCGACGCCGTACTGCACGACCGGATTCCAGTAGGTCATAACCAGGAGCGGTGCGTCAACGCGGGCTCGAATGCGTTCGACGGCTTCGAAACCGTGGCGCAAGCGGAAACCGTTGCGCAAAGCAGTCTGGGTTGCGCGCTGGATCGTCAGGCCATCCATGACGGGGTCGCTGTACGGCAGACCAAGCTCGACGATGTCGACGCCGTTCTCGACGAGGGCCACGGCAGCGTCGACGCTGGCATCGAGACTCGGAAAGCCGACCGGCAGATACCCGATGAGCGCACCGGACGCCTCATCGTTACGCGTGCGGATGACATCGGCGACCGTGCTCATGCGTGATCTCCTGCCGCGGCCTTGTCGGCGGCGGCGTCGAGCAGCCCGAAGTACCGCGCTGCAGTTTCCATGTCTTTATCGCCACGGCCACTGAGCGACACCAGCACGATGCCTTCCGGGCCCAACTCGCGGCCGAGCTCGAGCGCGCCGTGCAGAGCGTGCGCGGTTTCGATGGCGGGGATGATGCCCTCGGTGCGGCTCATCAAGCGCAGGGCATCCATGGCCTGCGCGTCGGTCACGGGGCGGTACTCGGCCCGCCCGATCGACGACAACCAGGCGTGCTCAGGGCCGACGCCGGGGTAGTCAAGGCCTGCAGAGATCGAGTGCGACTCCATGGTCTGACCGTCGTCGTCTTGCAGCATGAGGCTGCGAGCACCGTGCAGAACGCCCGGGCGACCCATCGTGATCGTGGCGGCGTGATACAGCGTGTCGACACCGTCGCCGGCGGCTTCGTTGCCAATCAGTCGAACATTCTCGTCGTCGAGGAACGCGTGGAAGATGCCCATCGCGTTACTGCCCCCGCCAACGCACGCGACGACCGCATCGGGAAGGCGACCGGTGAGCGCGAGCACTTGCTCGCGAGCTTCGGTGCCGATGATCGAGTGGAAGTCGCGGACCATCGTCGGGAACGGGTGCGGCCCGGCCACAGTACCCAGCAGGTAGTGCGTGTTCTCGACGTTCGCCACCCAGTCGCGCAAGGCCTCGTTGATGGCGTCTTTGAGCGTTCGCGAGCCGACCGTGACGGGCACAACCTCGGCCCCGAGCAGCTTCATGCGCGCGACGTTGAGCGCTTGACGCTCGGTGTCAACCTCGCCCATGTACACGACACACTCGAGCCCAAACAGAGCCGCTGCCGTCGCACTCGCGACGCCGTGCTGGCCGGCGCCGGTTTCGGCGATGATGCGCGTTTTGCCCAGGCGCTTGGCGAGCAACGCCTGCCCGAGCACATTGTTGATCTTGTGGCTACCGGTGTGGTTGAGGTCTTCGCGCTTCAGAATGATGCGCGCACCACCGGCATGCTCAGCGAAGCGAGCGGCCTCGGTGATGATCGACGGGCGACCGGTGTAGGTGCGGTGAAGCTCGGCGAGCTCGGCGGCGAACGCCGGGTCGACGCGAGCGGCCTGATAGGCAGCATCGAGTTCATCGAGCGCGGCGATGAGCGACTCAGGCACGAAGCGCCCGCCGAACTCGCCAAAATAAGGGCCGACCTGTTCGCGCAGATTCATGAGACCGCCAAGTATTCGTTGAGGGTAGCGACAGGGTCGCCACCCGTGACCAGAGCTTCGCCGACCAGCACCACATCGGCTCCTGCTTGACGGTAGTGCTCGACATCTGCAACCGAGCTGACTGCCGACTCGGCGATGCGCACGGTGCCGTCAGGGATGCTCGGCGCAAGCCGACCGAACAAGTCGCGATCGAGCTCGAACGTGCTGAGGTCGCGCGCGTTGACCCCGATGACCGAGGCACCAAGATCGACGGCTCGTCTTACCTCGTCAGCATCGTGGGTCTCAACGAGCGGGGTCATGCCGAGTTCAATAATGAGAGCATGCAATCGACGCAGGGTGTCGTCGTCAAGCGCGGCAACGATCAACAGCACGAGGTCGGCTCCTGCCGCGCGCGCCTCGAGTACTTGGTAGGGCTCGGCGATGAAGTCTTTGCGCAAAACCGGCACCGTGACGGCAGCACGCACCGCTTCGAGGTCGGCCAAAGAACCGCCAAAACGACGCTCTTCCGTCAGCACGCTGATCGCCGCGGCCCCGCCCTCGGCGTACTGCCGGGCAAGCAAAGCAGGGTCAGGGATGCTCGCGAGAGTTCCGCGAGACGGGCTCGCTCGTTTCACTTCGGCAATCACCTTGATCGTTGATCCCCGCTGTAACGCAGAGCGCGCGTCGAGCGCAGGCAAGGCTGCGAGTGCGAGCCGTTCGACATCGGCCAGGGAGCGGCTTTCACGCCGTCGGGCCGCGTCGTCGAGCGCGCCGGCGACGAGACCGGCGAGCACCTAGGAGTGCGCCTTCGGCGTGAACTTCGGTCCCTTGACGCCGTAGCCAGCCTTGGCCATGATGCCGCCGATAGCCCAGCCACCGAGCACGATCGCAACACTGGCCCACACGAGCCACACGATCGAAAAGAAGAATGCAACCGTGCCGATGGTGAACCCGATGAGCATGATCGTCACGGCGGTCCAGGCAGCGGGTGAATCGCCGTGGCCGGGGTCGTTCTGCGCGTTCATCGTTACTCCTGAAAAGGTCGGTCAGTGCGAGGCAAGTCTATCGTGCTGTCGGGTCGTCCCCGTCGCTCAACGCGTCCCACGCATCGAGCCGCTCTGTCCGCGCATCGCCTCCCTCAGGAGAAAAACGCACCGCGTCATACCGTCGGGTCCGCGGGGGCCACCGGGATGCGGTGAGAGCGATCGCGACACCGACCACAATGCCGACCGCCCCGGCGGTCACGGCGATCCAGGGCCAGACGGTCACCGCTGACAACTCGACGAGTCCTCGCACGGACTCGAGTCCGGAGACACCGGTCGCCTCAGTAAGCGGTGCGGCTGCGGCCGAGATCGGGTCAATCAGTGCGAGCGACCCAGAAGCGATGATCCCCACGCCGAGAAGTGCCTGCAGTAGCCCGAGGACGACGCGGAAGATGACGCCGGAAAGCGTCAGCGCCCCAACGAGCGCCAGGCTGGCGAGCGCGAAAGGCGGAATCGCGGGCGCCGCCGCATCGCCCGCCACGGCGAGAGACCGGCCATCCGCCAACTCGGTCGTCACCCAGACTTGCGACCATGCGAGCAAGGCAAGCGCCGCCACGATGACGGGCATCAGGAGCGCCAGCAGTCGCACGCGGCGAGGATCAGTCACGAGGCCGGCCCCCGCTGGAGAGCGTTCGCAATAGCCACGGCACGCAACGGCGCGGCAGCCTTTGACAGGGTCTCTTGGAGCTCCGTCTGCGGTACCGAATCTGCAACAAGACCTGCACCGGCCTGCACGCGTGCGACTCCGTCGGCGAGAAAGGCGGTGCGGATCGCGATCGCGAGATCGAGGTCACCCGAGAACGCGAAATACCCCACCACTCCGCCATAGACACCTCGTCGCGCTGGTTCAAGCTCGTCGATGATCTGGAGGGCGCGCGGCTTCGGCGCACCACTCAAGGTTCCGGCCGGAAAGGTCGCGCGAAAGACGTCGATCGGCGTCACGCCATCGCGCACATCGCCTTCGACACTCGAGACCAAGTGCATGATGTGGCTGAAGCGTTCGACCTGCATGAACTCGGTGACCTCAACGGTGCCAGCGCGGCACACCTTCGAGAGATCGTTGCGCCCGAGATCGACGAGCATGAGGTGTTCGGCCTGCTCTTTGCGGTCAGCGAGCAGCTCGTCGGCCAATTCACCGTCGTGTTCGGGCGTGTCGCCCCGAGGCCGCGAGCCCGCGATGGGATGGGTGTAGACACGACCATCCGTGACCTTCACGAGCGCCTCGGGCGACGACCCCACGATGGCATAGGGATCACCACCGGCCGTCTCGAGCGCCAACACGTACATGTACGGCGAGGGGTTGAGTGCGCGCAGCACTCGGTAGACATCGAGCGGGCTCGCGGTCAGTTCGTGATCAAAGCGCTGGGAAATGACGACTTGGAAAACATCACCATCGCGGATGAAGTCTTTCGACCGATCCACCGCGGCCAAAAACTCAGCGGGGGTCGATCGGTGGTGGGGCTCGGGCACCGTGTCGAGGTCGATTCGCGCGATGCTCGGCTCAGCGGGTGCAGCGAGGGCCGTTTCGAGCTCATCGAGGCGCCGCTGGGCATCCGCCCACAACGTCTCGTCGTCGTCGGCGCCATCGGCGAGAACACTGGCAATGAGCGAAACCGTGCCCTGCCGGTGGTCCATGACGATGAGCTCGCTGACAAACGCCATCGCCAGCTCGGGGCACGGGAAGTCTGTCGCGGGAGCCTCCGGCAAGTGCTCGACCTGGCGAACGGCATCCCAGCCGATAAAGCCCACGAGTCCGCCGGTGAGCGGCGGGTGTTCTGGATTCTCGGGCGAGCGCCACCGAGCGTAGAGCGTGTCGAGGGCAGCGAGAGTGGTGGCCGGCATCGAACCGCCAAACGCACGCTCGGCCGTGATTGTGTCGGCGAGCCAGACGGCCTCTCCCCCACGCTCCGTCAGCACGCCGAACGAGCGCACCCCCACGAAGGAGTAGCGCGACCAAATGCCGCCCTGTTCCGCTGACTCAAGAAGGAAGGTGCCCGTGCGACCCTCGGCAAGCGAACGGTACAGACCCACCGGGGTCAATGCATCAGCGAAGAGGGTGCGGATGACCGGCACAACACGAGCGTCATGAACCTGTTGCGCAAACTCCGCACGCGTGGTGTCGGTCATACGGGCTCTCCGATCACCGGGGTGAGGGGGTCGACGTCGAAGCACGAGCGAGCGCCGGTGTGGCACGCCACACCGACTTGTTCGACCTGGACGAGAAGAGTGTCGCCATCGCAATCAAGCGCGGCACCGCGAACGAACTGAACGTGACCGCTCGTGTCGCCCTTACGCCAGAACTCCTGACGCGAACGACTCCAGAAGGTCACGCGACCCTCGGTCAGGGTGCGAAGGAGAGCTTCGGCATTCATCCAGCCCACCATGAGCACCTGACCGCTGTCGTGCTGCTGGATCACGGCGGGCAGGAGCCCCGCGACGTCGAAGCGCACCCGCGCCAGCACGGCGTCCGAATCAATCATGGAGCTTTGCTGCTCGTTCATCGCACACTCATCCCTTCTGCGCGCAACACGTCTTTGACGTGCCCGACGGTGAGTTCGCCATTGTGAAAAACGCTGGCCGCCAGTACCGCGTGCGCACCCGCGACGACGGCCGGGGCGAAGTGCTCGAGTGCCCCAGCACCGCCGGACGCGACCACCGGCACCGTGGCCTCAGCCGCGACCGCCGAGATCAGCTCGAGGTCGAAGCCGCTCTTGGTGCCATC
>JAYUKK010000007.1:0-6029 GCA_043764515.1 Microbacterium sp. | reverse complement strand
CCGTGGCGACCTTGACCGAGAAGATCTTTTCGATCGCGAGCTTGATCTCGGTCTTGTTCGCACGAGGGTCGACGAGGAAGGTGTACTTTCCGTCGTCGATGAGCGCGTAGCTCTTCTCGCTCACGACGGGCGCGATGATGATGTCGCGCGGGTCTTTGTTCTGAGCGACAGCGTGGATGCTCATGCGTCGACCTCTTCTTCCTTCGTCGTCTTCGCGCTCACGAAGGCGTCGTAGGCGCCCTTGGTGAACACGACATCGTCGCTGACCAGCACGTCATAGGCGTTGAGCTGGTCGGGGCTGATCACGTGCAGATTCTTGAGGTTGCGCACGCTCTTGCGGTTGACCTCGTCAGCGCGCTCGATCACAACGAGAACCTTGCGGCCCGTCGTGAGCTGCGCGAGAACGGCGGCAGCGGCCTTCGTCGACGGCACGTCAGAACCGAAGCCCTCAACGATGTGCAGGCGCTCGCCCCGAGCACGGTCGCTGAGCGCGCCCAACAGGGCGGCGGCGATCATCTTCTTGGGGGTGCGCTGCGCGTAGTTTCGCGGCGTCGGGCCGTGCACGATTCCACCACCGCGGTGCTCGGGAGCACGCACGGAACCCTGGCGGCTACGGCCGGTGCCCTTCTGCTTGAACGGCTTGATGCCCGAGCCGGAGACCTCGCCACGACCCTTGGTCGAGTGAGTGCCCTGACGGGCGGCCGCGAGCTGGGCCACAACGACCTGGTGCAGCAGCGGAACGTTGGTGGACACGTCGAAGACGGCGGCGGGCAGGGTGACCGAGCCGGTCTTCTTGCCAGCGGCGTCGATTACGTCGAGCGAGGTTGCCATGGCGATTACGCTCCCTTCACGGCGTTGCGAACGAATACAAGACGGCCACGAGCACCGGGAACCGCGCCCTTGATGAGCAGCAGACCCTTCTCGAGGTCGACAGAGTGAACGAGCAGGTTCATGACCGTCACGCGGTCGCCACCCATACGGCCCGCCATGCGCATGCCCTTGAAGACGCGGCTGGGGGTCGACGAGGCGCCGATCGAGCCGGGCTTGCGGTGGTTGCGGTGCGAACCGTGCGAGGCCGAAACACCCTTGAAGTTGTGACGCTTCATGACACCGGCGAAGCCCTTGCCCTTGCTCGTGCCGACGACGTCGACGAGCTGGCCCGCCTCGAAGATGTCGACCGCGAGCAGCTGGCCCGGCGTGTACTCGGAGGCGTCAGCGGTGCGCACCTCGGTGAGGTGGCGGCGCGGCGTGCTGCCGGCCTTCTCGAAGTGACCGCTCAGCGGCTTCGTCACCTTGCGCGGGTCAATGGCGCCGTAGGCGATCTGAACGGCGGCGTAGCCGTCGACCTCAGGGGTGCGCACCTGCGTCACCACGTTGGGAGAGATCTCTACGACGGTGACGGGAACGAGTTTGTTGTTCGCGTCCCACACCTGCGTCATGCCGAGCTTCGTGCCCAGCAGACCCTTGGTCGTCTTGGTTGCAGACATGTCGGGATTCCTTAGAGCTTGATCTCGATGTTGACGTCGGCGGGCAGGTCGAGGCGCATAAGCGAGTCGACCGCCTTCGGCGTCGGATCGATGATGTCGATGAGACGCTTGTGCGTGCGCTTCTCGAAGTGCTCGCGGCTGTCCTTGTACTTGTGGGGCGACCGGATGACGGCGATGACGTTCTTCTCCGTCGGCAGCGGCACGGGGCCCACCACAGTGGCACCGGCACGGGTGACCGTGTCGACGATCTTGCGCGCCGATGCGTCGAGACCTGCGTGGTCATACGACTTAAGTCGGATGCGGATCTTCTGTCCCGCCATGCTCAACTCTCTTCCTTCTTGGACGTGATGCACCCATCAGGGCACACCTCACGCGGAGCGCAATCGCTGTCGCACCACTGTTCTTCTGTCAAACGAACGGCGCTGAATGCACGGCACCGACCGACCCCCGCGCTCGGGCGTGTCGCCCTGCTGGGAGACGCACACGAGCGAGCACAGGGATACCCCTGTGCCGATCAGAGTGGGTTTAAGCTGTGTTCTTCTGCCTGCGGCCTAGGCTCATCACGACCCGCTGCCGATCACTCGGTGCGACGCTCGTCCTATGCACTGCCTGGCAGTGAACCGCGCGAAAGCACGGCGTGTGGAACTAGAAGAGTCTGCCACACGGCACACACGCGTGCAACCCGGGCGTGTCGCGCGGGCCGCGACACGCCGAGGAACACCAAAACTGGTCTATCCGACGCTGTCGCCAGGCTCCACGACGATGGTTTTCGCGGTTTTCGGACGCAGAATCACCAGATTCACCAGGAGAACGGCCGTGACACCGGCAACGAGCAGGGCGGCACCGGCCGCTCCGGCGATGGCCACCACGAGCATCCCCCACGAACCCGCACCACCGCCGTTCGCCGCGATCGACACGAGCGCGAGCAGGGCCACATTGATCACGAGGGCAATGACGAGTGACACCAGGTGGCTCGCGATGCGTGCACCCGGCGCTCGTCGACGCAGCACGATGGCGCCGATCGTCACGAGAACAGCCCAGATGCCGAGCCCGATGCCGAGAAGTCCGAACAGCACCCGCGGCGTCTGGTCGAACAGGGTGCCGAGAGGATCCGCCGAGTCAGCGAGAGCGAGCACCCCGAGAATGAGCCAGGCGATGGCAATGGCGATTCCGATCGTGAGCACGATCTCGTGCACAACGCGACGGGTCATCATCGACCTTCTTCCAGAGGGGCAACCGGTGTCGCGAGCCTAGCGGTCACGCCCATCGGGGGCGAGAGAAACTCCGGCGACGACGACGGTGCGCACGAGGGGAACCCCCGGCCGATAGGCGAGGTGACGGTAGTCAGGCGCGTCGAGGATGACCACGTCACCCCGCGCCCCGACTCCCAGGTGCCCTACATCGGTGCGGCGCAGGGCCCGCGCTCCGCCCACAGTGGCGGCGGCGAGCGCTTCGAGGGGAGTCATGCCGAGCTCGCGCACCGCGAGCGCCACGGCAAGCGGCACGCTGCTCGAGTAGTTCGACCCCGGGTTGCAGTCACTCGCGAGCGCGACGGCGACGCCGGCGTCGAGCAAGCGCCGGGCATCCGGGTAGGGCTGTTTCGTCGAGAACTCGACGAGCGGCAGCAGGGTCGCGACGGTTCCCGCTCCCCCGCGCGCGCTGGCGGCGAGCGCCTCAATGTCGGCATCGGTGAGGTGCGTGCAATGGTCGACGCTCGCGGCGTCGAGCTCGACGGCCAGGGCGACTCCACCGTCGGCCTCGAGCTGGCCGGCGTGCACGCGCAGGCCGAGCCCCGCATCCCGACCCGCCAGCAGGATGCGCCGCGCCTCTTCCACCGTGAAGGCCCCGGAGTCGATGAACACATCGACCCACCGGGCGTGGGGAGAACAGGCCGCGAGCATCTCGCCGCACACGAGGTTGACGTAGGCCTCGCGATCGCCGGCGAACTCGGCGGGCACAACGTGCGCGCCGAGGAAGGTGGTCTCGACTGTCACCTCGCGCGCGAGTCGGAGGGCGCGTGTTTCGTCGACGACGCTCAGGCCGTATCCGCTTTTGATTTCGAGCGTCGTCGTGCCTTGAGCGCGCGATTGCGCAACGAGGCGCTGGAGCCGCGCGCGCAGTTCGTCGTCGGTCGCGCCGCGGGTCGCGGCGACGGTCGTGCGAATTCCGCCCGCCGTGTAGGCCCGGCCCGCCATACGCGCTTCAAATTCATCGACGCGATCGCCGGCGAACACGAGGTGACTGTGGCTGTCGACGAAACCCGGGATGACCGCCGCGCCGGCGGCGTCGATTCGGGTATCGGCGGCCGGGGCGGCACCGGTATCGCCCACCCAGGCGACCCGGCCGTCATCGATCACCAGCGCCGCGTCAGCGCGCAGCGGCCGCTCGGGTTCGGCCGGGTCGAGTGTGACGAGCTGGCCGATGTTCGTGATCACGATACTCATGCGCCCTGCCCCGCGTTCCGGCTCGCAAGACCCGCGAGCGACTCGAGCACGCACAGGGCGGCGAGGCGAACCGTGCGCAGATCGGCGGTGTCGCGCGTCGCGTCGAGTTCGGTGAGGTCGATGCTCGTGACGGCGGGATGCGCTCCGGCGAGCCGCGCGACCGTGCGCAGCTCGATCGCGCTGATGCCGCCGGGCACGCTCGCGGGGCAGCCGGGCGCGACGCCGCGGTCGCACACGTCGAGGTCGAGGTCGACGTGCACGGGGCCACCCGCTGACGCCGCGCGGTCGAGCGCCGCAGTCATGGCGGACTCGATGGGCGTGCTCAGCAGTTCGGCCCGGGTGACCACGGTGATGCCATGCTCGTCAGCCCGAGCGCGGTAGGCCTGCGAGTTTGCGAGCGGTTCGATGCCCAACTGACTGACGCGCGAGCCCCCCAGGCCCGCGTCGAGCAGCCGGCGCACAGGCGAGCCGTTGGTGATGCCGTCGCGAAGGTCGTGGTGGGCGTCGAGCGTCACGAGTCCCGCGGTCGCGAGGCGCTCACCCCACGCCCCGAGCGCCGCCGGCACGGTAGCGGCATTGTCGCCGCCGAGCACGATGACGAGGGATGCCCCGCCCGCGAGCTCGGCAACCCGAGCCGTCGCAGCCGCCTCACCCGCGCCGTCGGGCTCCGGCACATCGCCCGCGTCGAGCACGGTCAACCGCGAACCGTCGGGCCGGGAAAGGGCGTCGGCGGAGTAGTAGCGGAGGGCATCCCGAATCGCTGCGGGCGTCGTGTGCGCCTGACCCGGCGAGAGCGCGGTGCGCCAGGTCGGGATACCCACGATCACGGCATCCGCCCGCGAGCCCGGCTCCCACGTCGGCCAGTCGCCCGCCCGCGGCCACAGCGGGTCGTGCGCGAGCATCGTCAGTCGCCCTCGCGCATAGGAATGCGCACGCCGAGGTCGGCGACGATCTGCTCGCCCTCGGTGTAGCCCGCGTCGATGTGGCGAATGACCCCCATGCCCGGGTCGTTGGTGAGGACGCGCTGCACCTTCTGGCCCGCGAGCGCTGTGCCGTCGGCGACGACCACTTGGCCGGCGTGGATCGAGCGGCCAATGCCGACTCCCCCACCGTGGTGGATCGACACCCAGGTCGCACCGCTCGCCGTGTTGACGAGGGCGTTGAGCAGGGGCCAGTCGGCGATCGCGTCGCTGCCGTCTTTCATCGACTCGGTCTCGCGGTAGGGGCTCGCGACGCTACCCGAGTCGAGGTGGTCGCGACCAATGGCGACGGGGGCACTGAGCTCGCCACTCGCCACCATGTCGTTGAAGCGTTCGCCCGCGCGGTCGCGCTCGCCGTAGCCGAGCCAGCAAATGCGTGCCGGAAGCCCCTGGTAGTGCACGCGCTCTTGCGCCATCGGAATCCAGCGCTGCAGGCTCTCGTTCTCGGGGAACATCTCCAGCACGGACCGGTCGGTCGCCGCGATGTCGGCGGGGTCGCCGCTCAGCGCTGCCCAGCGGAACGGGCCCTTGCCCTGGGCGAACAGCGGGCGGATGTATGCGGGCACGAACCCGGGGAACGAGAACGCATCGGCGTAGCCGGCTGTCTTCGCCTCGGTGCGGATGTTGTTGCCGTAGTCGAAGACTTCGGCCCCCGCCTTCTGGAAGCCCACCATGGCCTCAACCTGACGCGCCATCGAGTGGCGCGACTCGTCGGCGAACCCGCGAGGGTCGCGAGTGCGGTCGCTGTTCCAGTCCTCCACCGAGTGGCCAGCGGGCAGATACGCGAGTGGGTCGTGCGCGCTCGTCTGGTCGGTGACGATGTCGATCGGGGCGCCCATGGCGAGCAACCGCGGGAAGACCTCCGCCGCGTTGCCGAGCACGCCGATCGAGAGCGCGCGGCGAGCATCCCGTGCCTGCACCGCGAGTTCGAGGGCGTGCTCGAGCGAGTCGGCCGCGACGTCAAGGTAGCGGTGCTCAACACGACGGGCGATACGGCTGGGGTCAACATCGATGCAGATCGCGACGCCGTCGTTCATCGTGACGGCGAGCGGCTGGGCGCCACCCATGCCGCCGAGACCGCCCGTGAGAGTGATGGTGCCGGCAAGGGTGCCGCCAAA
>JAYUKK010000006.1:0-6065 GCA_043764515.1 Microbacterium sp. | reverse complement strand
ACACTCTCAACCACGCCGTGCAGATCGTGCACACGGCATTCGGTCTCGACGGCGACGCCGAGGCAGTCGTTTACGCAGGAACGGGGCGGTAGTCATGGGTTCGACGGTCAACATCGGCGTCGTCGGCGCCACCGGTCAGGTTGGCGCCGTGGTGCGCCAGCTGTTGCTTGAGCGCAACTACCCCGTGGGTGAGCTGCGCTTCTTTGCCAGTTCGCGCAGCGCCGGAACGGTCATCCCGTGGGGCGACCGTGAGATCGTCGTCGAAAATGCTGAGACGGCCGACCCGAGCGGGCTCGACATCGCGATCTTCAGTGCCGGTGCGACGCTCAGCAAGGCGCAGGCTCCGCGGTTCGCGGCGGCGGGCGTGACGGTCGTCGACAACTCGTCGGGCTGGCGCATGGACCCTGAGGTTCCCCTCGTGGTGAGCGAAGTCAACCCGCACGCGATCGAGCAGGCCGTCAAGGGCATCATCGCCAACCCCAACTGCACCACCATGGCCGCGATGCCCGCCCTCAAGGTGCTCGACGCCGCGGCCGGGTTGCAGCGACTCATCGTGAGCACCTACCAGGCCGTTTCGGGCGCCGGGCTCGCGGGCGGCGAAGAGCTGCTTGATCAGGCGAACGCCGTCATCGTGCAAGACGCCATCGCTCTCGTGCACGACGGCTCGGCGGTCGAGTTTCCGCCGCCGGTGAAGTTTCCGAAGACCATTGCCTTCAACGTCATTCCGCAGGCCGGCAACTTCGTCGACGACGGCCTCGGCGAGACCGACGAAGAGAAGAAGCTGCGCAACGAGAGCCGCAAGATTCTCGAACTGCCCGAGCTGCTCGTGAGCGGCATCTGCGTGCGCGTTCCGGTGTTCACGGGCCACTCGCTCGCGATCAACGCCGAGTTTGCGCGCGCGATCAGCCCCGAGCGTGCGCGCGAGCTACTGGCTCATGCGCCGGGCGTTCAGCTCATGGATGTTCCCACCCCGCTCGACGCCGCTGGCGCTGATCCGAGTCTGGTCGGGCGCATCCGCGCCGATGAGGGCGTACCGGGCGGTCGTGGGTTGGCGATGTTCATCAGCAACGACAACCTGCGCAAGGGCGCGGCTCTCAACGCCGTGCAGATCGCCGAACTGCTGGCCGCGAAGCTCGGCGCCTCGGTCTCGGCGTAGGCCGCACGATGGCAAGCGTCGAGCGGTCATCGGCCTCCGGGCCGATTCGCTCGTATGCCGCCATCGGTGACAGCTACAGCGAGGGCATGGGCGATGAACGCCCTGACGGCACTCCGCGCGGGTGGACCGACCTCGTAGCGGCGGGCCTCGCGCATGCCGCCGGCGGATCGATCGGTTACGCCAACTTTGCGATCCGCGGACGTTTACTCGCGCCGATTCTCGACGACCAGCTACCGGCGGCACTCGCCCTGGGCCCCGAGCTGCTGAGCATCAACGGCGGCGGCAACGACATCTTGCGCCCCTCGGTCTCGATTGAGGCGGTCGCCGACCGGCTCGTCTCGGCGGCAGAGCGCGCCCTCACCACCGTGCCTCGCGTCATGATCGTGAGCGGCGGTGACCCCACCCAGCACTTGCCGTTGGGCCGCGTCTTCTCGCGGCGGGGCAACGAGCTCGCCGTTGCGGTTGAGCACAGACTGGTGGGCACCGGCGTGCTCTTCGTGGATAACTGGAGCGACCCGCGCCTGCCCGAGCTGCGTTACTGGTCGGTCGACCGCTTGCACCTGAATGCGTCGGGCCATTCCTTGGCCGCGGCCAACGTGCTCGCAGCGCTCGGCGTTTCGGTGTCGGCGAGCCCCGCAGCGCCCGACGCGGGTGACAACGTTGAGCGACCGCGCACGGCCGAATATTGGCGACACTATGTTTTGCCGTGGATCGGCCGCCGCCTCACGGGGCGTTCGTCGGGCGACCATCGCGAGCCCAAGAGGCCCACTCTCGACCCGTTCGGCCCGGAGTCGGTATGACGCGGGCCCTGGCCGTTGTCATCGCGTGCCTCGCACTGCTGGCCGGATGCTCTCCGACGGCCGCCCCGAACGCCGACCCCGGCGCCTCGACTGCCGACGGGCCGCTCGTCGCCTTCTACGGCGACTCGTACACGCTCGGCACGGGCGCGAGCGATCTGAGTTTGCGTTGGTCGACCCAGATCTCACTCGACCGGGGTTGGCGCGAGTTCAACCCGAGCGTCAATGGTTTGGGGTTCATCAACAACCGCCCGAGCTTCGCCGATGACGATCTGCCCGCGCAGATCATCGCGCAACAGCCCGACATCGTGATCGTGACGATGGGGCTCAACGACAACTTCTCGTACGACCGTGCTGCCACGGCCATCGACCAGCAGATCGACCTCGATTTCGAGCGCCTCACGACAGCGCTGCCCGATGCGCGCTTCGTGGTGGTCGAGCCCTTCTGGTACACGGCCGAACGCCCCGCATCGCTCGAGGTGATCAGCGGCTGGGTGCGCGATGCCGCGGAGCGGTACGGGGCCGACTACGTCGCGGGCGCATCCGAGTGGATCGCCGGTCAAGACGGCCTTATGGCCGCGGATGGCCTGCACCCCAACGACGAGGGCTACGCGCTCATGACGCGCCTCATGGATGAGGCGCTGAGCGAGCTCGGGCTCTAGTCGCACGTGACCCTGCGGCGCCCCTGTTAGCGTTCGTACATGCCCGGGGCGCTCGCTGATCTCACCGTCGTTGATCTCAGTCGTGCGGTTGCCGGACCGCACGCGGCCATGATGCTCGGCGATCTCGGTGCGCACGTGATCAAGGTCGAAGCCCCCGGCTCGGGCGATGACACCCGCGGCTGGGGGCCTCCCTTCGTCGGCCCGCCCGACGCGCGCGAGAGCA
The DNA here is from genome assembly GCA_043764515.1 of Microbacterium sp. Lineage (GTDB taxonomy): Bacteria > Actinomycetota > Actinomycetes > Actinomycetales > Microbacteriaceae > Microcella. Next base: position 3,227 of record JAYUKK010000006.1, on the reverse strand, counting down.
CCTACTTTCTCTCGGCTAATCGCAACAAACAGTCGATTCAGCTTGATCTGAAAGACCCGGTCGACCTCACGACTCTGCGGGCGATGGTGCGGCGAGCGGATGTTCTCGTCGAGAACTTCCGCCCCGGGGTTCTTGACCGGCTCGGGTTTGATGCTGCGGCGCTCGAAGCCCTCAACCCGCGACTCGTCGTGCTTTCGATCTCAGGTTTTGGCCACGACGGGCCCGAGGGTGGTCGTGCGGGCTACGACCAGATCGCCCAGGGTGAGGCGGGCCTGATGTCGCTCACGGGATCGGGCCCCGACGACCGGCAGCGCGTCGGCGTGCCGATCGCCGACCTGCTCGCGGGCATGTACGGCGCGTACGGGGTACTGGCCGCACTGCGCGAGCGCGACAGCACCGGTCGCGGCCAGGTGGTGCGCACGAGCCTTCTCGCCGCGCTCGTGGGCGCCCATAGCTTCGAAGGCACGAGATTCACGGTGGCGGGCGAGGTGGGTGCGGCTCGCGGCAATCAGCATCCGTCGTTGGCGCCCTACGGACTGTTTTCGACGCTCGACGGCGTCGTTCAGGTGGCCGTCGGCAATGACGCCTTGTGGCGGTCGTTCTGCTCGGTCATCGACCTTGATCCCGAAACAACCGAGTTCGCCAGCAATGCTCTGAGGGTGGCGAATCGCGATGCGCTCGTCACAGCCATCGAGCGTGCTTTCGCGGATCGACCGAGTGTCGATGTGCTTCATCAGCTTGAGCGTGCGGGAGTGCCCGCAGGCACAGTGCGCTCGATTGACCAGGTTTACAACTGGGCGCAGACGCACTCGCAAGGGTTAGTTGTTGACGTTGAGCACTCGACACTCGGGAAGATCGCCATTCCCGGGCCGCCTCTGCGCTTCTTTGACTTCGACGGTGACGAGCACACTCGGCGAGACCATTCCGCTCCGCCTACGTTGGGCCAACACGGCGACGCGGTGCGTGCGTGGCTCGCTGCCGACGAGTCGACGCCGCCCGATTAGTCGCGGGTTGTCGCGGGCCGCAGAGCCATCTGCACGGTCACACCGACGAGCAGCAGCGCGAACAGCCACCCCGACACGACGGGCGGCGTCAGGAAGGCGAGCCACACACCGACGAGCGACATGAGGGCCGCGGCAAGACCCATCGGCAGAGCATCCTGCCACCGCACAAGGCTGGCGCGCAGGTTCGGCACCGTGCCCGCGATTGCCCCGGGAATCATCGCGAGCAGCGAGGAGCCTTTCGCCACAAGGTCGCCCATGCCGAACATCGCGATGAGCACCGGCACGGCAACGACGCCGCCGCCGACGCCCAGCAGGCCGGCGAGGGTTCCCATCGCGAGCCCGAGAGCGACAAGCCCGGCCACCGTAGCCACGGTGTACTCGATTGCACCCTCTCGGTCGGGCACGACAACCACGAAGCGCACGGCCGCCGCCAGCAAACCCGCGATGAACAGCCACTTGAGCCACACGAGCGAGATGTGGCGCAACAGCAGTGCGCCCAGGGGAGTGCCGGCGATCGCACCCACGGCGATGACGGCCGCGACGAGCAGATCGATCTCGCCGCGCACGCCATACAGCGATGCACTGAGCAACGCTGGCGGAATGATGGCGAACAGTGACGTAGCGGATGCCCGCCGCTGGTCAAAGCGCAGCCACGCCATCATGAGCGGCACCATGACAAGGCCGCCGCCGATACCGAAGAGGCCGGAGAGCAGCCCCCCGATTGCGCCAATCGCAAGAAGGGGCAGAATCACCGGCTCAGCCTAACCCGGCCGCATCCGCCGCCTGTTGAGCGCGACTAAACTGGTGCCGTGACTGAACCCATCGACGTCGTCCTCATTGGCGGCGGCATCATGAGCGCAACGCTCGGCACGATGCTGCGCCAACTCGAGCCTTCCTGGACGATCAGCATCTACGAGCGACTGAGCGACGTGGCCCTCGAGAGTTCGAACCCCTGGAATAACGCCGGCACGGGTCACGCCGCGCTGTGCGAGCTCAACTACACGCCCGAGCGCGCCGACGGCTCGATCGACATCACGAACGCCGTCAAGGTCAACGAGCAGTTTCAGGTGTCTCGTCAGTTCTGGTCGTACCTCGTCGGGCAAGGTATGTTGCCCGAGCCAAGCGCATTCTTGACCTCGACGCCACACATGAGCCTCGTCTGGGGCGAGGCCAACGTCGAGTACCTCCGCAAGCGCTATGAGGCGCTCAAAGACCACCCGCTGTTCGCGGGAATGGAGTTCAGCGACGACGCAACGGTTATCCGCCGGTGGGCACCGCTGACCATCCCCGGCCGGGCCAAGTCGCAGCCCATCGCCGCGACGCGGATGGCCGCCGGCACGGATGTCGACTTTGGCGCCCTCACTCGGCTGCTCGTCGACGGCCTTGTCTCGAGCGGGGTGAGCCTGAACCTCGAGCACCGCGTGACGGGCATCCGTCGCCAGAAAGACGGTCTCTGGAAGGTCTCGCTGCGCCAAGAGATTGGATCAACGCCCCTCGAGGTCTCGGCCCGATTCGTGTTCGTCGGCGCGGGCGGTCACGCGTTGCCCCTGCTGCAGAAGAGCGGCATCCCCGAGATCCGTGGCTTCGGCGGTTTCCCCGTGAGTGGACAGTGGCTGCGCAGCGATGTGCCCGCGGTCGTCGCCCAACATGACGCCAAGATTTACGGCAAGGCCTCGGTCGGTGCGCCTCCCATGTCGGTGCCGCACCTCGACACCCGCGTGGTCGACGGTCAGCCCAGCCTGCTCTTCGGGCCGTATGCCGGCTTTACGCCCAAGTTTTTGAAGACCGGCTCGTGGTTCGACCTGTTCAGCTCGATTCGCTGGCACAACATCATTCCGATGCTGCAGGTCGCCGTTCGCAACCTCGACCTCGTCACCTACCTTGTCGGCGAGCTGTTGGCCACCCGCACCAAGAAGCTCGACGCCTTGCGCGAGTTTTACCCGAGCGCCGTCGGTGACGACTGGTACCAGCTGACGGCGGGTCAGCGGGTGCAGATCATCAAGAACGTGCCCGGCAAGGGCGGCACCCTGCAGTTCGGCACCGAGGTCGTTGCCTCAGCCGATGGTTCGATCGCCGGCCTTCTGGGCGCCTCTCCCGGTGCCTCCACCGCTCCCTCGATCATGATGGACCTCATCGAGCGGTGCTTCCCCGACAAGCTCGAGGGCTGGAAGCCGGGGCTGCTCGCGATGGTTCCGAGCTACGGTCGGGCGGTCTCCGACGACC
>JAYUKK010000005.1:0-1849 GCA_043764515.1 Microbacterium sp. | reverse complement strand
TGGTCGTGGATTCTGCCCTCGACCGCCTCGCCCAACTGCGGCCGGGCCAGCCCGTCCGCCTGCGTCTCGTCGCGGGGCGGTTCTAGCGAGCCGCGCGCTCGGAGGTTTCGACCACGTTGGCGAGCAGCAGAGCCCGCGTCATGGGGCCGACACCGCCGGGGTTCGGCGAGATCCACGACGCCACCGTCGCCACATCGTCGGCCACGTCACCCGCAATGCGCGAGACGCCCGTGTCGGGGTCGACAAGCCGCGAAACGCCCACGTCGAGCACGATCGCGCCGGGCTTCACGTCGGCCGCCGACACGATGCCCGGCACGCCCGCCGCGGCAACGATGATGTCGGCGCGGCGCAAGTGTGCCCCGAGGTCGCGCGTGCCCGTATGAGTGAGGGTGACGGTCGCGTTGTACTCGCGCCGCGTCAGCAGCGATCCGATCGCGCGGCCGACCGTGACGCCACGGCCGATCACCACCACGTCTTTGCCCGCCCACGACAAGCCGTGCCGTTCGACGAGCTCGATGACGCCGCGCGGCGTACATGGCAAGGGCGTGTCGATCGGGCGATCAACGCGCAGCACGAGGCGCCCCAAGTTGGTCGGGTGCAGCCCGTCGGCATCTTTGTCGGGATGCACGCGCTCAAGAATCGCGTCGGTGTCGAGGTGCTTCGGCAGCGGTAGCTGCACGATGAACCCTGTGACCGCGGGGTCGGCGTTCAGCTCGTCGATGACGGATTCAAGCTCGGCCTGCGTCGTGGTGTCGGGCAAATCGCGGCGAATCGACGCGATGCCCACCTCAGCGCAGTCTTTGTGCTTGCCGGCGACGTACCACTGCGAGCCGGGGTCATCGCCGACGAGCACCGTCGCCAGGCCGGGAACGATGCCCTTTTCGCGCAACGCATCGACGCGCACACGCAGTTCGGCCTTGATGGCCGCTGCGGTCGCGGTGCCGTCGAGTCGCTGGGCGGTGGAGTGTGCCTCCGCCACGATTACAGCCCCGGGTAGAGCGGGAACGCGTCGGTCAACGCCGCGACGCGCGACTGCAGGGCCGCGACATCGGGGTTCGGCATGAGGGTGTGGGCGATGATGTCGGCCACTTCGGTGAATTCGACGTCGTCGAATCCTCTTGTCGCGAGCGCCGGGGTACCGATGCGCACGCCGCTGGTCACCATCGGCGGCCGCGGATCGAACGGAACGCCGTTGCGGTTCACGGTGATGCCGACGTGGTGCAAGAGGTCTTCGGCTTCAAGGCCGTTGAGGGGCGAGTCGCGCAGGTCGACGAGGGCGAGGTGAACATCCGTGCCGCCCGTCAGCACGTTGACGCCGCCCGCGATCGCGTCCGCCTGGGTGAGGCGAGCGGCGAGAAGCTGCGCGCCGCGGATGGTGCGCTCTTGTCGCTCGACGAACTCAGGAGTCGCGGCCAGCTTGAACGCCACGGCCTTCGCCGCGATGACGTGCATGAGCGGCCCACCCTGTTGCCCCGGGAACACCGCCGAGTTGAGCTTCTTAAACAGCGACTCGTCGTTGCTGAGGATGATGCCCGAACGCGGGCCGCCCAGCGTCTTGTGCACCGTCGAGCTGACGACGTGTGCGTGCGGGAGCGGCGAGGGGTGCAGGCCCGCGGCAACGAGGCCGGCGAAGTGGGCCATGTCGACCCACAGCTTGGCTCCGACCTCGTCGGCGATGGCGCGGAAAGCCGCGAAGTCGAGCTGACGCGAGTAGGCCGACCAGCCCGCGATGATGACCGTCGGCTTGACCTCGAGGGCCTTGGCGCTCTTCCACGCGGACTTCGCCAACGTGCAGCCCCACTCGGGCGCGCAGGCGAGCGCGGCCGTGCTGCACGCGCTCGCGATGCCC
>JAYUKK010000004.1:0-6161 GCA_043764515.1 Microbacterium sp. | reverse complement strand
CGGGATGCGGTCAAACGGCAGTCGTGCCACCCACCGCAGCGCGGTGCTCGGCAAGCTCGCGCTCGTACGCCGCGCGGGCCTCGACGTTGCGCACGCGCGCCGTACGGCCACGGCGGGCGACGAGCCCACCAACCCAAATGGGTACCTCACGCGCCGCGATTGCGGCGGCGAATCCGAGCGGATTCGTGAGTTGCTGCATCACGACGGCGTTCACCTCTGCGGCCGTGCCGCCGAACGCGCCCGCCGCGATGATGGCCGCGCCGATGAATCCGACCCACACGACGATGGCGACGATGAAGCCGCCCAGAACGTGCGCCCACCATCCGGCGCCGTTGATGATGACCACGAGCAGCAGGTAGGCCAGGAAGAACACAATGACCGGAAGGTAGAAGGCCACCGACGCGATGGTGTCGAGCGCGCCGGCAACTCCGTAGCGAGGCTCGACCAGCCCGAGCAGCAGGACAAGGCCCGCATAGACAGCGGTGAAGAATCCCGCACTGAGCAGCGCGACGAGCGCGCCAACTCCGCGCGCCCCGCGCTTCTTCGGCGGTTGGGGCGCCGTGACAAAGACGACGGTGGGCTGAGCGGAAGCGGGCTGAGCGGCGGCGACGCCATCGACCGCTGCTGGCTCGACAACGACGGGGGCCTCGGGATTGGCCGGCTCGGCAGCGGCGGCGGCGGCGGACGACTCAACCGGCGTATCGGGCGTGGTCGACGGCTCGGACTCGGGTGCAGACGAAGTGGCCATGACGCGTCCTTTCACGGGGGAATGGGAACGCGCCACCCTACCAAGGTGCGGTGTCGGGATGCCCGGCGCGGGCATCCCGACACCGAGAACTACGGCGTGGGCGTCGGAGCGGGAGTCGCCGTCGCCGCGGGGTCTGTCGACCCCGGAGTCGGTGTCGCCGACGGCTCGGGCTCGGGCTCCGGCTCGGGTTCGGGTTCGACGTTGACGAGGTCATCGCCACTCACGACGTACATGAGCATCGAGAAGGTCATCGAGCCGGTCCCGTCAGCTGTTGCTCCATAGTCGCCCTGAGTCACGATGGAGAATCGCGGAGACGTCTGAAGGGCCTCAATGTACGCCAAAATCGATGCAAGAGGGCCGTTTACGGTGACCGCCACAGGAACGCGGAGCAGCGACCCTGCCGGCAGAACGCCCTCACCATCGACCTCGGTGGGAGGCGGTTCGACACCTGCCTCGAGAACGGCAGCCGTTGTCGGTGCCGGCTCATTGATGGCGATGTTCTGCAGGCCTAGCCCTGCTGACAGCAGGCCTGTCAACAGCTCTCTGACGGCGTCGTCGTATTGCGCGTCGGTCGGAAACTCTTCGCGTAGGCCCTCGAGCTCGAGCAGAAGCTCGTCGAGGTTCTCGAAGTCGGCCTGCAGTTGCGCGATGACGGCGCGGGCGACGTCGTTCTGGGCCTGAACACTCTGTCTCTCGGCGTCGAAGCGTGCCGCGTCAGCCAACTTGGGCGACATTCCCAAGAACCAACCCAGCGCGACGACGACAATCATGACCATCACCGAGGCAAGGGTCCAGATGCGCGTGGCTGCGGTGGTCATTCGGTCACCTCCTCATCAGCGAATCGCTGCGAGAGAGCGAGTTCATTCAGGTTGATGGTCACCGTGGTCTCGTACCCGTCTTGAAGCAACGTGATGGAGTCGATGCTTGCGTCTGCATAGGTCTCGAGCTGCTCCCACGCGCGGTACCAGACGTAGGGCCGCGGCACGTCGGCCGTGACCACGATCAATCGAACCGTCGCCACGCGAGCAGAACGCAGCGGACCCGCGAGCCCCAGAGCTGGTTCCGCGGGAGCGTCAGACAAGAACGTCAACGACTTCACTTGTTCGTTCGCCGACAGCACCGCGAGATACGGAGCCAACGTCTCGTCCCACAGCACCTCGACCGTGGCGAGCTGGCCCCGGACGTCGGCGATTGACCCCAGTTGGCCGCGCACGAGGGTCACCTCGGTGAACTCCAGTTGTGTCGCCAGAAGCTGTTCTGTCGTGCGGCGCTCATCAGCCAAGCGAGCCTCGGCACTGGCCGCGGCGAAGAACGAGCCAACGGTGCCCGCGACTGTCAGCGCGACAACACCAATGACAGCAGTGACGAGCCCGCGGCGACGGCCGCGCTCTTTCTTCTGCATCGCCACTTCAGGTGGCATGAGGTGTGCGCGCGGCACCGCACCAAAGACCAGTGCCCCGGCTTCACGACCATCTCGACGGCTCATGCGGCACTCCCGACGGCAAGACTGATTGCGGTGATCCACGCCTGCATCTGGTTCTCGCTATCGCTTCCCCGCATCGACCGCGCGAGTGTCACGCCAGCCGTGGGGTTCACGGGAACCACAGAAATGCGCGTCGACTCGGCAAGGGCGCTGGCAAACCCGCGCATCCTCGTGGCGCCTCCCGCGACCGAAAGGTAGTCGAACGCGACCCCGGTGCGCACACCCACAAAGTAGGCGAGCGTGTTCCGCACGGCCGTGAGCAATTCGCTCGTCGCCTCATGGATCACTTCGGCGGCAATGCGCTCTTCGTCGGTGCTACCGGCACCCGTCAGCCCGAGATCACGCTTGAGCGCTTCTGCACGCTCACGCGGCGCAGAGAGCCGAGTCATGATCGCGCGCGTTGCGTCATCGCCACCTGCCGGCACGATGCGGACGAAGAGCGGCACACCGCCTTGCACGATGACGATTGAGGTTGCGTTGGCGCCGATATTCATGTGCACCGCAAAACCGCTTGTCGGGTTAGACAGCGCGTGTAGCCGAGTCATCGCGAATGGCAACAGGTCCATGCTCACCGGAGTGAGACCGGCGAGGGTTGCCGCCGTCACGTTGATGGTCACGGCTTGCTTGAAGGCGGCCACCAGAAGTCCGTTGACGACGGGACCAGACTCGTTCTGGCCTTCGCCGATCGGGTAGTAGTCGAGCACTGCATCATTGACCGGAACCGGCAAGAGGTCTTGAACCTGAAAGGGTAGTGACTCCTTGATTTGAGCGAGAGGCATGCGTGGCACAGCAAGGTCGCGCACGATCACGCTCTGCCCTCCGATGCCGAGCGCGACGTCTTTCGACCGAAACCCCCCGGCAGACCACAACCGCTTAAAGGCCGAGGCAACCGTGTGCACCTCGAGAATTTCGCCACGCTTGACCGAACCTTCGGGCAGGGGCACTTCATAGGCCCGCAGCAGCGTCGGCCGCGCCTTCGATGCGTCGTCGATCTCAACAGCGCGCAAGAACGTGCTGCCGATGTCGACGCCGACCACTCCGCTAGCCATGTGTTCCCCCTCAGTTCAGTCCGAACAGGGCGAGGTAGCCTCGCGCGATCGGCTCGCCCAACAGTATTCCTACCCAGGCCCCACTCAGCATCCACGGCCCAAAAGGAATTCCCGTGTTGCGACTCGCCCGCCGGGCCAGGATCAAACCGATCCCGACGAGTCCGCCGAGGATGAAGGCCGCGAGGGTTCCGACGGCAAGCGCCGACCACCCAAACCAGCCGAGCATGAGCCCGATGACACCGGAGAGCTTGACATCACCCATGCCCATGCCGCGCGGCGAAATCAACGCGAGCAGCAAATACCCCGCGAAGAGGATTCCCGCTCCCGCTGCAGCGCGCGCGCCCGACTCGAGATCGCCCGAAGCAATCGCGGCTCCGGCCAGCAGAACCCCGAGCACCGCGTAGGCGGGCATCACGATGGCGTCCGGAAGGCGGTGCGTGTCGAGGTCAATCGCGGTGAGCGCGATCGAGATCGCGGCAAAGAAGAGAAGCGCGACCGTCACGAGGAGCACCGAGAGAGCATCCGCCAGAGAGGTCGTGGCGACCAGCGCGGGGTATTGCCACGCGGCGATGCCCGTGAAGACGAGAGCCGTGAAGAGCTCGACGAGGGGGTATCGAATCGAGAAGGGCGCCGCGCAATCACGGCAGCGTCCTCGAAGCACGAGCCACGAGATGATCGGAATGTTGTCGTAGGGTCGCACCGGCGCTGAGCACGACGAGCACGCGCTCGGCGGGCGCACCACCGAAACCCCCGCGGGCACGCGGTGAATCACAACGTTCAAGAACGAGCCGATGGCGGCGCCAAAGACGCCGATCACAGCCGGCACGATAAGGGTCACGAGTAGTCCGCCTATGCGGGCGGGGCGATGTCGGTGTACTCCACGAGAGCCCCCGGTCGACCGGGCTGCGCCGGACCGCCGACAGCGCCCGATCCTCCAGGACCACCGGCACCGTTACCCAGGTCAAAGCCCGGAATTCCGATGGGCACGTAGGTGAGCTCGCTGTTGTTCGAGAACGTGACGTTCGCCGCGTAGTACTGCCCGCGCCAGGTCAGCTGGTTGCTGTTGTTGACCGTGCAGGGCGAGTAGACAATGACTGCGATCGGTGCCTCAAGGTCGTTTTGGTTGTTGATGTTCACGCTGCCGCAGCCGGTGGCAGTCGGTCGTCCGTCAGCGACGGTGTCCGGCTGGATGAAGCGGAGCGCTCGGTCCACGGTGCCGACCGACGTTGCAGTGAGGTCACCGATGCCGAGGGTGCGCGGCATGATGAAGGTGAGGTCAGTGCGCATGGTGATCGTGAGTTTGGCGCTCGTCGAAATGTCGACCGCCGAGCATCCGCGCATGTCGATGACCGTCGGCGTCGTGTAGGTGCTGAATGCGAGCACTTGGGCGTTGGTCTTGGTGCGGTTGTCGATCGTGCACGGCCCCGTGTACGTGCGAACGGTCCAGCCTCGGCTCACCCAGTTGGCGGAGACAAAGTTGACGTCGACCCAGGCGGGCCGCGTCGGAGCGGCGACGTCGGCGCGGAACGCGAAGACGGGGTTCGCCCCGGTTGTGCGGGCCACCGAGCAGGCGTCACCCGCGGCATCCCAGCCCGTGGCGCCGGTGGTGCACCGCTGGCCCCAGCTGTCGATCTCGCCGCGCGCGTAGATGCCTCCTGCAATACGCGTGTTCGGGTCGATGCGGGTGAGCCCGGTGCCCGCCGCGATGACATCGCCGCCAATGGTTTTGTTGCCGTTCAGGGCGACCGTTCCCGATGCCCACACATCGCCACCCGCGCTACACGTGTTGTCGAGCTGAATGTTGCCGTTCGCCGCGACGATGTCACCCTGCACGTAGACGCTATTACTGCAGAGGATGTTGCCCTCAGCCACGATGACGTTCGCGGAATTTCCGTTAAATGACAGCAGCTCGAGACTGTTGGCAAGGCCCGGTGTTCCGTAACTAAAGACGGCGGCCCCCGTGACGGCGGCAGTGTTCGCGCCGGGAGTCCAGGCATAGACGGCCTGCACCGCTGACGAGTCGCCCGAAGACGCCGACTGGGCCACGCCCGGGTCTGCCGCAAACCCGGTTGATTGGATGCGAATCTGGGTCGTCGCGCCCACGGGGCAACCCGGCGTCCAGGCCGCTGCCGTGCTGATGCGCTGGGCGATTGTGGCGGTGAAGAAGGGTGCCGTTGCAGCGGTGCCCGTCAAGCTCGGATCGACGGCGCCCTGGGTTCTCGTGAGCTGTCCGGTCGCCGGGCAGGCATTGGCGAACATCGCTTGCAGCATCGCGTCGACGCCGGAGTCGGCCGCCGCGTTTGATTGCACACCCGCCCTCGAGAGGGAGGAGTAGCCGAGAGCCTGCACGGTCGCCCCCGTGATGGTGAGGGTGATCATGGAGGTCACAGCGAGGAGGCCGACAACCGCGATCATGGCGTTGCCGCGCTCGTCGGGGCGTGTCGATGCACGTCGGACCAGTGTGGTCAGAAGCATTGTGGACTCACATTCGCTAGGGGGGCGCGGCCAGTGACGGCCGTGACAAACAGAGATGCAGGGCCGGTGGGCCTGTCTACGGTGAAGCTAATGGCGAGCCCTCGCGTGCCTTGGGCAGTGAACACCGGTGTGCGGGTGCCCGACGTAGCAACGACGGGCTTGATCGATGCGCCGAGCTGGGTCCATGCCGAGTCCACAGCGCCCGGGGTGGGCGCGGTGATAGCGGTGGTGCTCGTTCGCTCGTAGAGTGCGCTGGCCGACGAGTCGAAGAAGAAGGCGTGGCAGCGCGCCACGCCGCCGGCAGTCGTACGAACGGCGACGAAAGTCGACACCCCGTCGACGTTTGTCGTGACGCGCAACGCCGTGGAGTTGCGCACGGTCTGCTCGACGACGTTGACCGCGAGCT
>JAYUKK010000003.1:0-6221 GCA_043764515.1 Microbacterium sp. | reverse complement strand
GCGTCATGTATGCGGTCGGAACCTTGCCCGGGCATCCGTTCTCCGGCGAAGAGTCATTCACGCTCGAACAGACGGCCGACGGCTCGGTGTGGTTGACGGTTCGCAGCTTCGCGCGTCCCGCGGCCTGGTGGGGCTGGCCGTTGCTGCCCGGGCTGCTGCTCGCCCGCGTTCTCATCGCCCGGAGGTTTCTGCGTGCCCTCATGGGTGCGATCTCCGCTCAGCCTGCCTGATTTAGGCTGAGCACGATGAGCGACGACCTTCGACCGACGAGCGCTGGCATAGGCCGCGTTCTCATCGCTGTGTACGGCATTCTTGCGCTCGCAGCGATTGGCCGTTCGGTCTACCAGATCATCACGAAGCTCGACGAGGCTCCCGTCGCCTATGGCTTGTCGGCGCTCGCCGCGGCCGTCTACGTGCTCGCGACCGTGGCCCTTGTCGCGCGCGGTGCCGTGTGGTTCCGCGTCGCGGTCATCGCGATTGCGTTCGAACTCGTCGGTGTGCTCGTGGTCGGCACGCTCAGCATCATCGACCCCGCCCTGTTTCCCGACGACACCGTGTGGAGTCAGTTCGGCCGCGGTTACGCGTTCATTCCGCTGATCCTGCCCGTGCTGGGCTTGCTGTGGTTGCGCCGCGTCGCCCGGGCGCGCAGCAGTGCAGAGCTGGTGAGTGCATGACCGGCACCGTCGTCCACGGAGTCGAGAATCTGCCTCGGGATGCCCGGCCGAGCGCCGTCACGATCGGCAAGTTCGACGGCGTGCACCGCGGACACCGTGCCGTGCTCGAGCAGCTCACAGCCGAATCCGAAGGCCGCCGAACTGTTGTCGTGACGTTCGATCGACACCCGGCCGCCGTGCTGCACCCCGACTCGGCCCCCGAGACGCTGTTGAGCGTGGCGCAGAAGACCGAGGCGCTCATCGACGCGGGCGTTGACCTCGTCGTGGTGCTGCCGTTCACGCCCGAGTTCGCGGCTCTCAGCGCCGATGAGTTTGTTGACCAGGTGCTTGTGCACGGCCTGCACGCCGAGCGCGTGCTCGTCGGCAGCGACTTCCGCTATGGCGCGCGCGGAGCCGGCACGGTCGAGAGCCTGCGGGCGGCGGGGGAGCGCGCGGGCTTTGCCGTGACGCTCGTTGACGATGTGTGCGAGCTCGATGGCACGCGGGTGTCATCGACCGGCATCCGCACGTTGCTCGAATCGGGACGCCTCGACGAGGCGACCGAAGCGCTCGGCCGGCCGCACCGCATCCGCTCGCTGGTGGTGCATGGCCACCAACGCGGCCGCGAACTCGGCTACCCGACGGCAAACCTCGCGCACGACGCCGAGGGCTGCATTCCGGCCGACGGCGTGTATGCGTGCTGGCTGCACGTGAATGGTGAGCGCTATGGCGCCGCCGTCTCGATCGGCAACAACCCCACGTTTGGCGATGTGCCCGACAAGACGGTGGAGGCCCACGCGATTGATGTGCAGCTCGATCTCTATGGCTCGACCGTTGAGCTCGAGTTCGTCGCATACATACGCCCCATGCACAAGTTCGATTCGGCGGATGCCCTCGCCGAGCAGATGGGCCGCGACGAGCTGCGCATCCGCACGATTCTCGGGTTGCCCGCACCCGCATGACGGGCATGACACGACGCCAATTCGGCGCTGTGGCGGTGGGCTCGACCGCCGCGGCGGCCCTCGCGGCGTGCGCCCCGCTCGGCACCGAGTCGAGCACGAGTGGCGAAGGGCTCACGATCATCGTGGTGGGGGCGGGCGTCGCCGGGCTCGCCGCGGCACGGGACCTCGCGCGCGCAGGCGCTGAGGTCATCGTGCTCGAAGCGCGGGATCGCATCGGCGGCCGCACCGCCACCCTCGTGCGCGAGGGGTTCGCGCTCGACCTCGGAGCATCCTGGATTCACGGGCTCGACGGCAACCCCGTGGCCGAGCTCGTCGACGAGGAAGGTCTCGAGCTCATCGAGACCGACGTCGAGTCGGCGTTCGGGTTCGATGCCGCGACGAGTGACGGGCTGCTCGATGACGCCGCGCTCGCGCGCGCCGGGGCGCGGCTCGACGCGGCCGTCGAAGCGGGCTACGACGCCGAGGGTGACCAGCCTCTGCAGCGCGTGGTCGACGCGGCCGCGAGTGGAGCCTCCGCGAGTGAGGCCCGGCTCATCCGGTATCTCGCCGCGAGTGCGATCGAGAACGAGTACGCGGGCCCGCTGAGCGAGCTCTCGGCGTGGTGGTTCGACGACGCCGGGGGATACGATGGGGGCGACGCGATGATCGCCGGCGGCTATGCCCAGGTACCCGAGGTGCTCGCCGACGGGCTCGACGTGCGTCTCGGTGCCGTGGTGACCGCTGTGAGTTGGGGCGACGACGGCGTGCTCGTGCAGACGGCGACGGAGTCGTTCAAAGCCGACGCGGTCATCATCACCGTGCCGCTCGGCGTGCTGCAGTCAGGGGCGATCGCAGTTGACCCGCCGTTGCCGGAGGCACAGCAGGCCGCCATCGACGGCCTCGGCATGGGCGTGCTCAACAAAGTCTTCCTGCAGTTCGACGAGGTCTTCTGGGACGACTCAGTCGACTGGATCGGCATTGTGCCGCCCGAGGGCCTCGACCCCTGGGTGGACTGGGTCACGGTCGGCCGCACCGACGACGTGCCCGTGTTGCTCGGATTCGCGGCCGGCGACCTCGGTCGACGCGTCGATGCGATGAGCGACGAGCAGGTCGTGGCGAGCGCCCTCGCGACGTTGCGCAGTGCCTACCCGAGTGCTCCCGAACCCGTGGACGTGCTCGTCACGCGCTGGGGAGCCGACGAATTCGCGCGCGGCTCCTACTCGTTCGCCGCGGTGGGCTCAGACCCCGAGATGCGCGATGACCTTGCGGCGCCGGTTGGTGAGCAGGTGTACCTGGCGGGCGAGGCGACCTCGCGCGAGCATCCGTCGACGGTGCACGGAGCCCTGCTCTCGGGCCGCCGGGCCGCCGAGAACGTACTCGGCGACCTCGGCAGCTGAGCCTGCTTTAGCCCTGCAGCAGAGACTTCAGGGGAACCTTCGCGCCGTCTTTGAGATTGTCGATGACGTCGTCGGGCAGGTTCTCCAGCAGCGGCAGGTTGAGGTCTTTCGCCCACGACCCGATGGTGTCGATAATCTGGTCGGTGTCGAGGCCCTTGAGCGTCGGCTGCACCTGCTCCCAGATCGGCTGCAGCGCGGCGAGGTCGAAGCCCTTGCCGCTCATCAGGTCGCCGACCACGTCGCCGATGTCGCCGAGGTCGAAGCCGTCGTTTTGTGCCATGAGTGGTTCCTGTTCATCAAGGTGCCGAGTCGAGTACTCGGTCGAGGTTCAGCCTAGAGCGGAGCCGTGCTCAGCGTCGGGCGAATTCTCGGGCGAAACCTCGGGCGTTATCTCGTCGGGAACACCTGCGCGCCCGGCGAGAAAGAGCACGATCGCGGCGCCCGTCGACGCGAGCTCGGGCCCGCGGCCGACGCGCCACTCTCCATCAGTCGCCACGAGGCTGCGCGCCGTCACGACGCTACGCTGCGGCAGCCGTGACCGCAGAGCAAGGTCGAGAGCGATCGCGCCACACACGAGCGGGTCGACGGCCAGTTCGGCCTTGTGGGTTGCCCCGAGGTCAAGCGCCACTGCCACGACGAGCCCCAGGTCACGGATGCTCACGCGAGCCCCCGGCGCCGCCCACGCCTGCGCGCGCGCCCGCAGGGCGCTCGGCAGCGCGAGGCCATCGATGGCCGCAACCGCGGGACTCGGCGTCGGGAGGGCTCCCCAGGCTCGCGCCCAGCGCACGTACCAGGGTGAGCCGAGGCGCGTGAGCAAGTCGCGCACATCGGCGCCAACGGTGACCTCGGGTCGCAGGGTTGCGGCCGAGAGGAGGTCGGGGCGGGCATCCAGCACCGCGGCAATGCCCTCGAGCAGCTCGGAGGCGGGCGTCGCCCACGCGCCGATCGCATCGCCCTCGGCGCTACGGTCGCGGTTGCTCAACGGCAAGAAGCGGGCCCAGTAACTCACGAAGCCCAGCCTAGGATGACGGGGTGACCGCCGCCCCCTCCGGCCGTCGATCTGAGCTGCTGCTCGGCGTCGTCGCCATTGTGCTGATCGCCGCCACGATGCGCCTTCCGGTGGCAGCTCTTTCGCCTCTCGCGGGTCGCATCGATGCGGACATTCCGCTGAGCGCGCTCGCCCTCGGTGCTCTCGGCACGGCACCGCCGATCGCCTTTGCGCTCGCGGGCCTGCTCGCCCCGCGTCTCGCCCGCCGGCTGCAGCTGGAGCCCACGCTGCTGCTCGCCATGCTCGCGATGATCCTCGGCCACCTCGTTCGCGCTTCGGCCGTTGACTTCACGATGCTGTTGCTCGGCACTCTCGTGTTGCTTCTCGGTGCGGGATTCGGCAATGTGCTGCTGCCTGCCGCGGTGAAGAAGTTCACGCCTCACCGCATTGGATCGATGACAGCGGCCTACGCCATGATCATGTCGATCGGCGCAGCGGTGCCCCCGCTCGTGGCTGTGCCGGTTGCCGAGCTTGCCGACTGGCGTTTCTCGCTCGCGATCTGGGCTGCGTTCGTGGCCGTAGCCGCACTGCCGTGGATCGCTCTGGCGGTGCGCGAGGTGCGCGCGCACCGCGCTCGTCGGGCGGCCGATGAACTGCCCGTGCTTGCCGCCCGCCCGCGGCCGTCGGCCCTGCTGCGCTCACCGACGTTGTGGGGAATCGGCATTCCGTTCACGGTCTCGAGCATCTTGGCCTATGCCGGCTACGCACTGCTGCCGCCCATGCTGCGCGAGATCGCGGGCGTCGGCGAGGCTGAAGCGGGAGCCCTGCTCGCTCTCCTCGGCTTCCTCGGCCTCCCGCTCGCTGCTGTCGTGCCCGTGCTCACTGGGCGACTGCGCGCGCCCACCCCGTTGCTCGTGGCCTCGACCGTTCTGTTCGCGACGGCCTACACGGGGCTGCTGCTGGCTCCGGCACCGGCGACTCTGCTGTGGATGATCTGCCTCGGGCTCGGCTACATCACCTTCCCGATGTGCCTCGCGCTCTTTGCCCTGCGCAGCCAAACCCCGGCGATGGCAAGCACCGTGAGCGGGGCCGTACAGACGGTCGGCTACGCCATTGCCGCGTTCGCACCCGTCGTGCTCGGAGCCCTGCGCGACAGTACGGGCAGCTGGAGCGCCGCCATCATCGTGCTCATCGTCGTCTCGTTTGCCAACCTCATCGCCGTGCCGCTGCTGGCGCGGCGGGGCATGGTGGATGACGAGTTGCGGCCTTAGCCGATTAGGTCGGCGCGGTGCACGAGCGCCGCGGCACCCACAAGAGGGCCGTCGCCGCTCAGCCCCGACGCCACGACGCGCGTTTTCGTGACGAAGCCAAAGTCGCTGTGGTGCCCCACGGCGGCACCGACGAGGGCGATGTAGTCGTCGCTCACGTGGCTGAAGCCGCCCCCAATCGCGACCACATCGAGGTCGACGAGAGCGCTCGCACTCGCAATGGCGCGGCCCACAGCAGTAGCCGACCGCTCAATCGCGGCTCGCGCCACGGTGTCTCCCGCGGTGGAAGCGGCCGACAGGTCTTCACCTGTCTCGCCCGTGAAGCCGTGCTCGCGCGCCCATGCCACGGTGCGGGGGCCCGACGCGATGGCCTCGAGGCATCCCTCGGCGCCGCACGCGCAGCGGTCGGTGAAGCCCGCGATCGCGACGTGACCGACGTGGCCCGCGTTGCCGGTGGGGCCGGCGATCACGCGGCCGCCGAGAATCAACCCGCCACCGACCCCCGTCGACACGATCATGCCCATGACGTTGGTCTCGCCCTGGGCCGCGCCCATCCACACTTCGGCAACCGCGATGCAGATGCCGTCCATACGCAGGGTGACGGGCAGCCCCGGCACGTGCTGCGCCACGAGGTCGCCGAGAGGGTAGTTGCGCCACGCGGGCAAGTTGAGGGGCGAGACGTCTCCCGTGGTGCCCGCGATCGGACCCGCGCTGCCGATGCCAGCGCCGAGCAGGGCGGCGCCCGCGGGCAGCGCTGCGAGAGCATCCGTCACGGCGTCAGTGACCGCAGCGGCGAGCTGGTCGCTCGATGACTCGGGCCCCGTCGGGCGACGATGGCGCGAGCCGGCCAGTACGGCCCCGGAGGCATCGACGAGTGCTGCTTCGACCTTGGTTCCGCCAAGGTCGACGGCGAGGGCCCGCGTCTTTCTTAGCCCTCGAAAACCCCCTCAAACAACGCGCCGTGGGTTTAGAAA
>JAYUKK010000002.1:0-6268 GCA_043764515.1 Microbacterium sp. | reverse complement strand
GACGCCGTCATCGCGGCCGCGCAGGGAGTGCTCATGGGGTCGAGCGAGGTCGAGCTCGATTACTTCGCGCTCGTGCGCCCCGACACCTTCCAGTCGATTGACGATGACCACCACGGCCCCGTGCGGGCGATCATCGCGGCACGTGTGGGCACGACACGACTCATCGACACAGCGCTGCTGCACTTGGCGTGAGGCATCGGGTGCGCGAGCATCCCCGAATCCGCTCACGGGTAGGCTGGCACCGATGACCGAGAACGCCGAAACCGACGCCGCAGCGACTGCGGAAGCCGAGCCCACCGCCGCTGAGCCGACCATCGACGAGATCGCCGAGCAGAAGCAAGTGCGGCTCGACAAGCGGCAGCGCATGCTCGACGCCGGAATCGAGCCGTACGCCGTCGGCCTCGTCGTGACCGACACGATTGCGGATGTTCGCTCGCGCTTTCCGAACCTCGACGCCGACACGACCACGGGTGAGCGAGTCGCCCTCGCCGGCCGCGTCGTCTTCTCGCGCAACACCGGCAAGCTGTGCTTCGCGACCCTGCAGGCCGGAGAAGGCAGCCGTATCCAGGTGATGCTGAGTCTCGCCGAAGTCGGAGACGCTGCCCTCGACCAGTGGAAAGACCTCGTCGACCTCGGCGACCACGTGTTCGTGCAGGGCGAGGTCATCACGAGCAAGCGCGGCGAGCTGAGCGTCATGGTCTCGAGCTGGGCCATCGCCGCGAAGGCGATTCTGCCGCTGCCGAACCTGCACAACGAGTTGAGCGACGAAACGCGCGTGCGCCAGCGCTACCTCGACTTGATCGTGCGCGAGCAGGCGCGGGTGACCGTGCGCGCCCGTGCCGCGGCTGTCGCCAGTCTGCGTACCACGTTCGCGAGCCACGGCTACCTCGAGGTCGAGACGCCCATGCTGCAGACGATGCACGGCGGAGCATCCGCTCGTCCGTTCGTCACCCACTCGAACGCCTTCGACACCGAGCTCTTCTTGCGCATCGCACCCGAGCTGTTCTTGAAGCGCGCGGTCGTCGGCGGCATTGAGCGGGTCTACGAGATCAACCGCAACTTCCGCAACGAGGGTGCCGACTCGACGCACAGCCCCGAGTTCGCGATGCTCGAGGCCTACCAGGCCTACGGCGACTACCACCAGATGGCTGATCTGACGCAAGAGATGATTCAGAATGCGGCCGCGGCCGTGTCGGGCTCCCACGTGGTGACCTGGGCTGACGGCACCGAGTACGACCTGGGCGGCCAGTGGGATCGCCTGAGCATGTACAAGTCGCTCAGCGCCGCCGCGGGCGTCGAGATCACGCCGCAGACTCCGATGGCTGATCTGAAGAAGCTCGCCGACGCGGTGGAGATCGAGATCGATCACCCGCTGCCCGGCAAATACGTCGAAGAGCTGTGGGAGCACTTCGTGAAGGGTGGCCTCGTGCGCCCGACCTTCGTCATGGACTTCCCCGTCGACACGAGCCCGCTCGTGCGCGAGCACCGCAGCATTCCCGGTGTCGTGGAGAAGTGGGACCTGTACGTGCGGGGCTTCGAGCTCGCGACCGCGTACTCCGAGCTCATCGACCCCGTGGTGCAGCGCGAGCGTTTCGTCGCCCAGGCGGCGCTCGCCGCGGGTGGCGACCTTGAAGCCATGCAGCTCGACGAAGCCTTCCTCACCGCACTGGAGCACGGAATGCCGCCGAGCGGAGGAATGGGCATGGGCATCGACCGATTGCTCATGGCGCTCACCGGCCTCGGCATTCGCGAGACCATCCTCTTCCCCCTGGTGAAGTAGGGTCGCGGCATGGCGAAAGACGAGCTGAAGCTGCCGGGCGACGACGAAAAGAAGCCCGCCATCAGCATGAACCGATTGGCCCTGTGGCTCGTCGTGGGCGCAATCGGTGCCTACCTGCTCATCTCGGGCGTTGTCGGCATCATCGCCAACGGATAACTCGCTTTTTGCCCCCGTACGGGGGCAAGACGCTGTGGCTGCGCCGGAATACCCTTGCTTCACCCGCTATCCCCCTGCTCGCGGATGCCCTCCGGCAACCGCGAATCGCCCAACCCGAACGGCGATCCCCGTGATCTCTCATCGCCTCCGCGCCCTGGCCGCTGGCATCCCGATCATCGCCGTGGCCGCCGCGGTCGTGGCCAGCCCGGGGTTCGCGGCCGAGTCACTGGTGATCAGCTCGAACTTGTCAGGAACCACCGTCTCTGGCGAGGTTCTCGTCGAAGGGTCGACGCTGGGCGAGGACCTGCAACTCGTGACGCTTACGCTCGCGCCGCAGACGCTCGTGGATTGCGGCGAGCCGATTGTGGAGACCATCGCGTCGACCGACAGCAGTAGCTTCTCCGGCAGCCTGCAGACCACGTTGGTGCCCAACGGCTCGTACTGCGTCATTGCCGTTGCCGACGAGGGTCGGCTTTCGACAGTGCTTGGGGGAATCACCGTGGACAACGCGATTGAGCTCGGAGACTCGCTCGACGGATTCCAGTTGCCCACCCAGTCGCTCGACGGTGACCACAGCATTCCGATGCTTGCGGCGGCCCCCTCCCGGCTCGGAGATCTCTCGACGCTCGGCTCGATCGTGCTGGCCGCAACGGCGGGGCTTGCCGTGGGAGTGCTGGCGCTCGGGGGCTGGGCGCGCCGCCGAGCAGGCGTGTAGCGGGGCGCTCGCAACCGCGCCGGATGCGCCGCTCAGTAACACCGACGTATCCTTAACCCATGCCCGAAGACTTCTGGGGAAACGCGATCTTCTCGGTGACACCGACGATCGTCATCGGCCTCATCTTTTGGTTTGCGATGCGCGCGATCATTCGCGCCGACCGCTCAGAGCGTGACGTGTTCTCCAAGGTCGACGCAGAAGAACGCGCGCGCCTCGAGGCGAGCACTCGCCGCGCCGACCCGCACGAGTAGCGTCAGTCTCGCGGCCGCAATCGCACGTCGGGCATGACCGGGGCGGGCAGCGCCCGGCCATTCCACCCCTCGACGATGCCGAATCGACCGGCATCGGTGCCACGCTCGACCACATCGGCCTGCCACTGCTCGCGTAGCGCGACAATCTCGTCGTGATCGCGCGCGATGAAGTTCCACCACATGACGATCGGTTCGCCGAGGGGCTCGCCGCCCAGCACCAGCGCGCGCAGGGGAGTGTCTCCGGCTGCGATCCGCAGCGACGAGCGACCGGGGGCCGCGTAGCCGAGGTGGTTGCGGGGCACCTCGGTGCCGTCGAGGTGGGCGAGGCCCGCATCCACGAGAAGTCCGTGTTCGAAGCGCTCGTCGACGGCAAGGTCGACGGTCGCACCGGCGGGCAGATCGAGTTGCGCGCCGAGGAGGGCGGTGAAGGTGCGCACCGGGCTGCGCGAGCCCGCGAGCTCACCGACGAAAACGCGCAGGGTTGCCGGGCCCACCGTGATCGGCAAGGGCTCGGCGTGTTCGAAGAACGGCGCCACGTGTCGGTCGCGGTCGGGTAGCGCGACCCACAGCTGGGCTCCGTGCAAGCGCCGGTTGTCGGGCGTTGACACCTCGGAGTGCTGGATGCCCGCGCCCGCCGTCATGAGGTTCACCTCGCCCGGCCGCACCATGGCGTGCGCGCCACTCGAGTCGCGGTGCTCGACCTCGCCCTCAAACAGCCAACTGACTGTCTGTAGGCCGGTGTGCGGATGCGGCGGCACCGTCATGCCGCCCGTCTCGGCCACGTCATCGGGCCCGTAGTGGTCGACGAAGCACCACGCTCCGATGAGGCTGCGCTCGCGTTGCGGCAACGTGCGGCGCACGGTCATCGCGCGCGGGCCGCCGAGCGGCACCTCGCGCGGTTCGAGCAGCTCGATGCTCGCCGTAGGTCGGTCGGCGCACACGAGCTCGGCGGGCTCGGCCTCGAGGTTGCTCACGCTTCCACCCTACGTCGGGTGGTGCCCCAGAAACCCTCACGCCCACGGCGAACAGGGGCAGTTAACGCAGGGTGCGCTGGTTACCCTCAATACAGCGGCTCCGCATCCTGCGTCGGCGTCGCGTGAGGAGGACCTGATGTTCGAGAGATTTACCGACCGTGCCCGTCGTGTGGTGGTGCTGGCCCAAGAAGAGGCCAAGATGCTCAACCACAACTACATCGGCACTGAGCACATTCTCCTCGGCCTCATTCACGAGGGCGAGGGTGTCGCCGCGAAGGCGCTCGAGTCGCTGAGCATTTCGCTCGACGCCGTGCGCGAGCAGGTGCAAGACATCATCGGCCAGGGTCAGCAGCAGCCGACCGGCCACATCCCCTTCACCCCGCGTGCCAAGAAGGTGCTTGAGCTGTCGCTGCGCGAAGCCCTGCAGCTCGGCCACAACTACATCGGCACCGAGCACATTCTGCTGGGCCTCATTCGCGAGGGCGAGGGCGTTGCCGCCCAGGTGCTCGTGAAGCTGGGCGCCGACCTCAACCGCGTGCGCCAGCAGGTCATCCAGTTGCTCAGCGGCTACCAAGGCAAGGAGGCCGTGCAGGTCGGCGGCGACAGCCCCAGCCCCGACAAGGGCTCGCAGGTGCTCGACCAGTTCGGCCGCAACCTCACGGCAGCCGCGCGCGAAGGCAAGCTCGACCCGGTCATCGGCCGCGAGAAGGAGGCCGAGCGGGTCATGCAGATTCTCTCGCGCCGCTCGAAGAACAATCCGGTGTTGATCGGCGAGCCCGGCGTCGGCAAGACCGCCGTCGTCGAGGGCCTCGCCCAGGCGATCGTCAAGGGCGAAGTGCCCGAGACGCTCAAAGACAAGCAGCTCTACTCGCTCGACCTCGGCTCGCTCATCGCTGGCAGCCGCTACCGCGGTGACTTCGAAGAGCGCCTCAAGAAGGTCACGAAAGAGATCCGCACCCGCGGCGACATCATCGTCTTCATCGACGAGATCCACACCCTCGTGGGCGCCGGTGCTGCTGAGGGCGCGATCGATGCAGCGAGCATCCTGAAGCCGCTGTTGGCCCGTGGCGAACTGCAGACCATCGGTGCGACGACGCTCGACGAATACCGCAAGCACTTCGAAAAGGATGCTGCGCTCGAGCGCCGCTTCCAGCCCGTGATGGTCAACGAGCCGTCGCTGGCGCACTCGATCAACATCTTGAAGGGCCTGCGCGACAAGTACGAGGCCTTCCACAAGGTATCGATCACGGATGGCGCGATCGTCGCCGCGGTGAACCTGGCCGACCGCTACGTGCAAGACCGGTTCTTGCCCGACAAGGCCATCGACCTGATCGACGAGGCGGGCGCGCGCCTGCGCCTGTCAATCTTGTCGGCCCCGCCCGAACTGCGCGAGTTTGACGAGAAGATCGCCGCCGTGCGCGCCGACAAAGAGCTCGCGATTGAGAACCAAGACTTCGAGAAGGCCGCGGGTCTGCGCGACGACGAGAAGAAGCTGCTCGGTGAGCGGCTGCGTCTCGAGAAGCAGTGGCGCGCCGGTGAGGTCGCCGCGAGCGGCACCGTCGACGAGGGCGTCATCGCCGAGGTGCTGGCGCAGGCCACCGGCATCCCCGTCTTCAAGCTGACGGAGGAAGAGTCGAGCCGTCTCATCTTCATGGAGAAGGCCCTGCACCAGCGGGTCATCGGTCAAGAAGAGGCCATCTCGGTGCTCGCCAAGACGATCCGCCGCACGCGTGCGGGCCTGAAAGACCCGAAGCGCCCGAGCGGTTCGTTCATCTTCGCCGGCCCCACCGGTGTCGGAAAGACCGAGCTCGCCAAGGCGCTCGCCGAAGTCCTCTTCGACGACGAGGGTGCGCTCATCGCGCTCGACATGTCGGAGTACGGCGAGAAGCACACGGTCTCGCGGCTGTTCGGTGCTCCTCCCGGGTTCGTCGGCTTCGAAGAGGGTGGCCAGCTCACCGAGAAGGTGCGTCGCAAGCCCTTCAGCGTCGTGCTCTTCGACGAGATCGAGAAGGCCCACCCCGACATCTTCAACTCGCTCCTTCAGATTCTTGAAGAGGGACGACTGACGGATGGCCAGGGTCGCGTTGTCGACTTCAAGACCACGGTCATCATCATGACGACCAACCTCGGCACGAAAGACATCACGGGGGGCCCGGTGGGCTTCACGCTGGAGGGCAACGCCGCGGCGTCGTACTCGGCCATGCGGTCGAAGGTCGTCGAAGAGCTGAAGAAGCACTTCAAGCCCGAGTTCTTGAACCGGGTCGACGAGACGATCGTGTTCCCGCAGCTGAACGAAGACGAACTGCTGCAGATCGTCGACCTGTTCGTGAAGCGCCTGCGTGAGCGCCTGCTCGACCGCGACATGACGATCGAGGTGAGCGACCCCGCGAAG
>JAYUKK010000001.1:0-6270 GCA_043764515.1 Microbacterium sp. | reverse complement strand
CTAGAGCGAGCGACTCACACACGCCCGATGGCCTGCAGCGCCGCCCACACCTCGGCCCGCGCCGGAAACGCGTCGAGGTCGCGGTCAAGCAGCTCGGCCGTGCGCCGCAGTCGCGCGCGAACCGTATGGCGGTGGATGCCCAACCGCAGCGCCGCCGCCTCGGCCACGGCATCGCACCGCAGCCAGGTGCCGAGGGTGCCGACAAGGTCGTCGCCGGTCGCGGCGTCGTGCTCGAGTAGAGGTTGCACGAGCGCGGCGGGGTCGCTGGGGTCGAGTGGCTCGGCGACCACGGCGGGGGATGGCTCGCTGGCGACGAGTGCCGCCTGCACGGCCGACCTCAGGGCCGCGAGGCGTGCGGCGGTGTCGGCGGCTGACGCGGCGTGGGCATCCCGATCGGCAATGCCCGCGAGGCCGGCCAAGGCGACGACGCTCGTAATGACGGCGCGCTCGGCGTCGTCGTGCACCGAGCCGGGGCCGACCGCGAGCACGCCCGTGAGGGCCGTGGCGGCGCCGACGGTTTGCAGGTTCCAGTCGTCGAGGGTGCGGGCGGCGCGACGGCCGGCACCGAGCATCCCGAGCGCTTCGTCGAGCACAGCCGTCGGGGGAATGGTGCCGAGCACGCTGCCGCTCGGGTCGACGATGCCCGCTTCGGCGCCGATACGGCGCGCGAGCTCGGCGACGACCGCGACGAGGCCCGAGGGGCGCAGGGCCGCGACTGCGATCGCGCGTTGCGTTTCGAGCGTCCAGCGCACACGGGCGAAACGTTCTTCGGTCTCGAGGTCGGCGACGGCGCGGGCCACAGCGATGAACGGCGTGCGATAGGGCACTTCGAGCAGCGCGATGCCGTGCGCGGTGCACGCGTCGGAGAGCGCATCGGGTGTGCCGTCGCGAATCACTTCGGTGCCGAAGCCCACCGCCGGAACCCCGGCTGCGGCAAGACGCGCGACCCACGGGGCGATGTCGTTGTCGCTGGCCCACTGGGTGCCGGTCGTGAGCAGGGCATCTCCCGGTGAGAGAAACGGCGTGGGGTCGACGAGGTCACTCGAGTGCACCCAGCCCCACGGTCGCGCGCGGGCTGCCTCATCGGCCCAGACGAGCCGCAGGTCGAGTTCGCGTCGAGCGAGCACGGCGTCGAGCGTGACGGGCATCGGGCTTCCTTCGATTCGGGAGTGCGCTGAGAGAAACCTATCGCCTTGCTATACAACGCGTCGAGCCAGGTCGCGCCTCATGTACAGCTCGTACACGCGCTCGCGACGCGCGCAGTCGTACTCTTGCCGAATGAGCATGACCATTGATGCCCCGACGCTGCTCGGTGGGCCGAGCCTGCCGCAAGAGCGCCGACTCGTGACGAGCATCCCGGGCCCGAAGAGCGAAGCGCTCATCGCCCGCAAGCAGGCGGCGGTCTCTGCTGGGGTCGGCACCATGATGCCCGTCTACGCGGCTGCTGCCGGCGGTGGCGTCATCGTCGACGTCGACGGCAACTCACTCATCGACCTCGGCTCGGGCATCGCCGTAACCAACGTCGGCAACGCTGACCCCCACGTGACCGCAGCGGTCATCGAGCAAGTGCAGCGTTTTACGCACACCTGCTTCACGATCACGCCCTACGACGGCTACGTCGAGGTGGCCGAGGCCCTCAACCGCCTCACGCCGGGCGACCACGCCAAGCGCACCGCCCTCTTCAATTCGGGCGCCGAGGCCGTCGAGAACGCCATCAAGATCGCGCGCTACTACACCGGCAAGTCGGCGGTCGTCGCGTTCGACCACGGCTACCACGGCCGCACCAACCTCACGATGGGCCTCACGGCCAAGGCCATGCCCTACAAGGCCGGCTTCGGGCCGTTTGCGCCTGACATCTACCGCGCGCCCATGTCGTACCCCTACCGCGACGGTCTGAGCGGTGCCGAAGCAGCCGAGCACGCGATCCACATGATGGACCGCCAGATTGGCGTCGACCGCATCGCGGCCATCATCATCGAGCCCATTCAAGGCGAGGGCGGCTTCGTCGTGCCCGCCGCCGGATTCCTGCCGGCACTGCAGAAGTGGGCCAATGAGAACAACGTCGTCTTCATTGCCGACGAGGTGCAGACGGGCTTCGCGCGCACCGGGCAGATGTTCGCCAGTGAGCATGAAGGAGTCGTCCCCGACCTCATCACGCTGGCCAAGGGCATCGCGGGTGGCCTTCCGCTCGCGGCCGTCACCGGCAAGGCCGAGATCATGGATGCTCCCCACGCGGGCGGCCTCGGCGGCACTTATGGCGGCAACCCCATTGCGACCGCTGCGGCTCTCGGTGCCCTCAAGGCCTATGACCAGCATGACTTGCTGGGGCGGGCGCTCGAGCTCGAGGCGATCATCCGTCACGAGCTCACCGCCCTGCAGTCGACGGATGCCCGCATCGGCGACATTCGCGGACGCGGCGCGATGATGGCGATCGAACTCGTCGACGCCGAGGGCAAGCCCGACGCGGCCCTCACGGGTGCCGTTGCCAAGTACTGCCACCTGCACGGCGTGGTCGTGCTGACCTGCGGAACCGACGGCAACGTGATTCGCTTGTTGCCGCCGCTGTCGATCGGCGACGACCTGCTGCGCGAAGGAATCGGCGTCATCGCCGAGGCCCTCGCCGCCCACTAATCCACCGCACCATCCCTCCTGCGGACGCCACCACCGCACCGCTGCCCCACCGGCACCGAGCGAATCGAGACACACATGATCACCGAAGCAGAACTGCTCGCCAAGGTTCCCCGCGGCCTCTACATCGACGGCGAATGGATCGACGCCGAGGGCGGCGCGACCATGACGGTCAGCGATCCCGCGAACGGAACCGTGCTCGCCGAGATCGCGAGCGCCTCGGTTGCCGATGGCAAGAAGGCGATGGATGCCGCGGCCGCCGCCCAGGCGAGCTGGGCCGCGACCGCGCCTCGCGTTCGGGGCGAGTTGCTGCGCAAGGCCTTTGAGCTCGTCATTGAGCGGGCCGACGAGTTCGCCCTGCTCATGACGCTCGAAATGGGAAAGCCGCTCGCCGAGTCGCGCGGTGAGGTCACCTACGGTGCCGAGTTCTTGCGCTGGTTCAGCGAAGAGGCCGTGCGCATCAATGGCCGCTTCGGCTCGAACCCTGAGGGCACGGGCACGATCGTCGTCTCGCACGCGCCCGTCGGGCCGTCGTTCTTGATCACCCCCTGGAACTTCCCGCTCGCGATGGCCACCCGCAAGATCGCTCCGGCGATCGCCGCTGGTTGCACCTCGATCATCAAGCCCGCAGCACTGACGCCGCTCACGACGATGTACTTCGTCAAGACGCTCGAAGACGCTGGCTTGCCCAAGGGCGTCGTCAACGTCGTCACGACTGCCAAGTCGGGCGCACTGTCGGCCGAAATCATCGCCGATTCTCGCCTGCGCAAGCTCAGCTTCACGGGCTCGACCGAGGTCGGTCGCGTGCTCATGAAGCAGGCCGCCGATGGCATTCTGCGCACGTCGATGGAGCTCGGCGGCAACGCCCCCTTCGTCGTCTTCAGCGATGCCGACCTCGACAAGGCCATCGACGGCGTCATGCTCGCCAAGTTCCGCAACATCGGCCAGGCCTGCACGGCGGCCAACCGCATCCTCGTTCAGCGTGACGTTGCCGACGAGTTCAGCCGTCGCGTGACCGAGCGCGTCGCCGCCATGAAGATGGGCCGCGGCACCGAAGAGGGCGTGCAGATCGGCCCGCTCGTCGACGACAACGCCGTCAAGGGCTCACACGAGCTGGTTCAGGATGCCGTGTCGCGCGGGGCCACCGTCACGACGGGCGGCCAGATTCCCGACGGCGCCGGCCACTTCTACCCGGCGACGGTCATCACGGGCGTTGCGGCGGGCACGCGCTTGCTGACGGAAGAGATCTTCGGCCCCGTGCTCGCGATCGTTCCCTTCGACACGGAAGACGAGGCCGTCGAGCTCGCCAACGCGACCGAGTATGGGCTCATCTCGTACGTGTACACGCAAGACCTCGGCCGTGGCATGCGCATGATCGACCGTCTCGAGACCGGCATGATGGGCCTCAACGCGGGTGTGATCTCGAACGCCGCCGCCCCGTTTGGTGGGGTGAAGCAGTCGGGCATCGGCCGCGAGGGCTCGCTCGAAGGCATCGACGAGTACCTCACCACGAAGTACACCTTCATTCCGAAGGGCTAGTCCTCACCTACTTCCGCTGCCGGGCGCTGTGGTGGCCGCCCGGCAGCGGATCTCTTCCGTGTTTCAGTTCATTGCTGACGGCGCGGCGAGCGATCCACGTTCGATGAACTCCGTCGGCAGCGTGATCATGACGGGGTCGTGACCGGGCTCAGCAATACGCTCGAGAAGCAGCCGAACGGCGGCCTCGCCGACATCTTCGACGGGCCGGGCGATGACCGCGATGCCCGGCGAGAATGCCGAGGCCCACGGGCTGTCATCGACAGAAACGATCGAGATATCGTGCCCGACGCGCAGCCCTCGTCGTGCGAACTCCCGCAATGACGCGATTAACATGTCGTTGTTGGAACAGAAAACGACGGTCGGCGGGTGGGGCTCATCGAGCATTGAGGCGACCGCCGACTCAGCGGCTTCGGCCGAATCTTGCGAGAATCTCCAGTGTTCCGAGAGCACGTTGTCGCCCGAGACAATCGCGCCCGCGCGGAACCCTTCCACGCGTTCACGCACGGTCGAGATCATTGCTTCGGGCTGCTGGTCGGTGAATCCATCGACCCCGACCGTCGAGATCAGAAACCCGAGCCGGCGGTGACCGAGGGCGATCGCGGCATCGACGGAACGACGAGACCCGAGGCGGTCATCCGTCGTCACCGAACTCAAGCGCCGGTCGTGGGTGTAGCGGTCGAGAAGCACCACGGGTTTGCCATTCACCTGGTCAGCGAGCAGATGATTCGAGTTTTCGTGCAGTGACGGAACGACGAGAATGCCGTCAACCTGTTTGTCGAGCATGGTCTGCACGGCCGCGAATTCGACAGAGATGTCTTCGTCGGTGTTCGAAATGATCACCTGGTAGCCGTTGGCTCGAGCCGTGTCGACGATCGATTTTGTCACTCGGTCGAAGAACGCGTTGGTGAAGTCGGCAATGACCACGAGCCCGATCGTGGTGGTCGAACCGATACGCATCGATCGGGCGAGTTCGTTGGGCCGATACCCCAGCGAATCAGCGGCGTCGCGCACGCGATCGATCGTTGAGGCAGCGACGCGGCCGTATCCGGCGAGGGCGCGGGATGCCGTGGCCAACGACACACCCGCGGCCGCGGCAACATCGGCAATGGTGGGAGCGCTCGGCTTCTGCACTGAGGCACGACTCCTTGGGTCGAGGGCGTGTCGCACGAAAAGATTTGCGTTCGACGCTTTCGAGTGTAATCATTACCTCTCAAGTGCGAGAACGTTCTCGCAATCACTACACTCTCGCGACAACGACGTCCGTACAGCGTTCGGCACGGAGTCGCGACTCAACCCCTGGAGAATCGCATGAAGACCCCGTTCCGCATTGTTGCGGTCGTCGGAGCCCTGGCTGCCGCCTCGATCGCCATCACCGGTTGCACCACCACCACGGAAACCGGCGGTGAGCCCGCTACAGACGACATCTCGATCGCGTTCGTCATGGGCGCCGAGTCCGACCCGTTCTTCCAGGCCATGAAGGTCGGCGCTGAAGAAGAGGCTGCCGCTCTGGGCGTCGAGCTCATTTGGCAGGGTGACCCCGCCAACTACTCGGCCGAGACCCAGATTCCGATCGTCGACGCGGTGCTCGCGCAGCAGCCCGACGCTCTCGTCCTCATCCCGACCGACCCGGTGGCCCTGCAGGCCTCGGTCGACAAGGCCGTTGCCGCTGGCATCGTCGTCGCGAACGTCGACACGCGCGTCGACGACCTCAGCGACGTGCTGACCTTCATCACGGGTGACAACACCGACGGTGGCGCCAAGGCCGCTGACGCTCTCGCAGCCAAGATCGGCTACGAAGACGGTGGCAGCTACGAGGTCGTCGTCGGTCTGACGAGCCCCACGGCTACGACCAACGTGGGCCGTCTCGACGGCTTCACGGCCCAGATCGAGGCCGAGTACCCCGGTATCGCGATCGTTGACGTTGCGTACTCGGAGTCGAACCCCGAAAAGGCCGCCACGAACGTGAACAACTGGCTCACCAAGTACCCGGGTCTCGATGGCATCTTCGCCATCGATGGCACGAACGCATCGGGTGCCGCCGCGGCCCTCGAAGCCAAGGGCCTCGTTGGCACGGTCGGACTCGTCGGCTACGACGCGTACCCG